>JBDTFL010000001.1:0-7972 GCA_039937955.1 Polyangiaceae bacterium
TGCTGAAGCGGGCCGGCCTCCGAGTTGATCGTCACGCCGCCGTCACCGCTTGATGCTTGCGTGGGCGACGAGCTCGATGAGCATGCCGCCGCGATCATCGACGTCGCGACGATTGCCGAACCCCAGAGGAGATGCGGAAGGTAAGGATGGTGTGCTCGGGACATGCTGTTTATGCCGGCTCCAGTTGAATGTGACTTTCAACTTCATTTCCCACCAAGCGACCGTGCTGTCAAGACGGGTACAAACGCCATGGCCATTCTTCGATCATTTTCGGTGTTTTTGCTGGTGTCGTCGATCCTCGATTGCGGAGGCAACGCGGAGAATCTAGCGCCGACGAATTCGCCCGCAATGGCGGCGTTGGCGAGCTCGCGAGGGCCGCACGTCGTGCTCATTTCGATCGACGCGCTGAAGCCCGAATATTTTTTGGATGATGCGACCAGCGGTCGGCCACTCGCGAAGATTCCGAACCTGCGCGCGCTCATGAAAAACGGTGAGTATGGCGTCCTCGAAAGTGTGTGGCCGACGGTGACGTATCCGTCGCACACGACGATGGTGACGGGTGTGAATCCGTCACGTCATGGAATTTTGGCGAACGGGCCGATCGATCCGCTCGCGAACAATCAAGGAGGGTGGAATTGGTACGCGGAGGCGATCACCGCACCGACGCTTTGGGATTTGGCGCATGCGCATCACGAGACGGTGGGGGCGGTGTATTGGCCGGTGACAGTGGGCGCGAGCATCGACTTCAATTTCCCGCAGGTGTGGCGCGCGAAAAATCAGGAAGACGACAAGCTGATGCGCGCGCTCTCGACGCCGCCCGGCATGGCGCAAGAAGAGGAGCGCGAGATGCATTCGCTGCCGAGCGAAGCGCGCGATGATTCGTCGCGAGGCGACGCCGCGGATTGGATTCTGCGAAAATATTCGCCGAATCTAATGCTTGTATATTACAGCGATCTCGACACGATCCAGCATGATACAGGGCCTTTCAGCGCTGAGGCGTATGCCACGCTGGAGAAGATCGACGTGCAGGTCGGTCGCGTGGTCTCAGCGGTGAAGGCCACGGGAAATGCAGCGACGACGACCTTCATCGTGGTTTCGGATCACGGCTTTGCGGCCGTCGATCACGTCGCTCGTCCGGCGGTGATGCTCGCGCATGCGGGGCTGATCGATGTGGACGCGAACGGCCATGTGTCGGATTGGCGCGTCACCGTTCTCGGAGCAGGCGGCACGTGCGGCATCTTTCTGAAAGATCCGAACGACGCGAACGTGAAGGCGACTCTTCGTGCCGTTTTGCAGCTCCTCGCGAGCGATCCGGCGAATGGAATCGCGCGCGTCGACGATGAAGCGTTCGTCGCCAAGGTAGAAGGCTTCAAAGGAGCGAGCTTCATTTTGGAAGCGTCGCCAGGATTTTATTTCAGCGGCGCGGTGACGGGGGAGCCGGTTTCGACGAGCGGCGATCGCGGCATGCACGGTTACCCTCCGGACCATCCCGACATGCATGCGTCGATCATCGCAGCGGGCGCAGCAGTGAGCGGTCGCGGAAATATCGGCCTTGTGCACACGATCGATCTCGCACCGACCATCGCCGGAATTTTGGGCTTTGCCATGCCGACCGCGGCGGGCCATCGCATTTCGGGAATCGGCAGCATTAAATGAGAGCCGTTACCGGATGGCTTCGTGCTATGTGCTGCTCTTCTTTTTGGGTTGATAGCTCAGTTGGTAGAGCTGCGGACTTTTAATCCGTAGGTCGCGGGTTCAAGTCCCGCTCGACCCACTACTTGCATCAGGAAATGCCGATTTTTCTCGGCTCGTTCTCATTCACGAATCGGAGCAGTTGCGTGCGTCGAGCACGCTGACGTTCGCATTTGCGCGAACCATCACGCGTGCTAACTCCTTCTCCGTGAGCCTTCATCATCACGTTCGTCTGCATTGCCATCACCATTCTTCGGTGACGAGCAGGCGCGCGCGTGAGTAGGCGATAGCCGAAAACAAGCAGCACGCAGCCCGTCCCCGAAAAGCGGACGGGCTTTTTGCATTTGAGCCACGATCCGCTTCGACACCAACGAAGTTGAGGAGAAATCGTTCATGGCCAGCATTCGCGTCGCATTGCCCAACAAAGGGCGACTCATCGAAGACATTCGCGCTCTGTTCGACGACGCCGGATTGCCGATCCGCGGTCAGTCGGAGAGATCGCTCGTCGCGTCGATCGGCGGGGAATTCGAGGCGATTTTCGTTCGCGCGGAAAGCATACCGGCGCTCGTCGCAGGTGGGGCGGCCGACGTCGGCATCACCGGTTGGGATTTGGTGTGCGAGGCGAACCGCGATTTGGTTTCGCTGCTCGATCTCGAATTCGGAAAATGCCGATTGGTGGTCGCGGTGAAAGACGACGGCGGAGCGATGCCGGTCGCCGGATCGAAATGCCGGGTCGCCACGAAATTCATCCATCTCACGCGCACATATTTCGACGAGAAAAAAGTCGACGCGACCGTCGTTCCATTTTCGGGCGCCGTCGAAATCGCGCCGCACCTCGGCGTTGCCGATCTCGTCGTCGATCTCACGAGCACCGGATCGACCTTGAAAATGAACGGGCTCCGCGAAGTGGAAACCGTCCTCGAGTCTTCGGCGCGCCTCATCGCACGCGACGAGAAAGATCGCCGCCCCGAAATCGAAGAGCTCACCACCGCGCTCGCTTCCGTGCTCCGCGCCCGCGATCGTCGCTACTTGATGGCCAACGTTCCACGCGACGTGCTCACCCAAGTGCGCGAGTGCTTGCCGGGATTGAACGGCCCCACGCTCAGTGAAGTTTTGGACGCCGGACGCTTCGTCGCCATGCACGCCGTCGTGCCCGCAAAGAGCGTCTACAAAATCATCGGCAAGCTCAAGGCGCTCGGCTGCGAAGGAATTTTGGTGACGCGCATCGAAAGACTGATGCCGTGAGCATCGTCCGATTTACCGGTAATTTGGCGGGATTGAGCGATCGCGATCGGCTGGCGCTCGTCGATCGCGGCTTCGGCGCGAACGGCATGTTCGAAGCTGGCGTCGCCGACATCATCCGCCAGGTGAAGAACGAAGGAGACGCGGCGCTCTCGAAATTCGCGAAGGCGTTCGACAACGTCGAGCTTGCCCGAATCGAAATTCCAAAGGGTGAACGCGAGCGCGCGCTCTCTGCGCTCGATCCGAACGTGCGCAAAGGTTTGGAGCGCGCGCGCACGAATCTGGAGACGGTCTCACGAGCGCAGTTGCCCGCGCCGATGCAGATCGAGGTCGAGCCGGGCGTGATCGTCGGTCGCCGTTTCGATCCGCTCGCACGGGTCGGCGTGTACGCGCCCGGCGGAAAAGCCGCGTACCCGTCGAGCGTTTTGATGGGCGTGGTTCCCGCGCGCGTCGCCGGAGTTTCGGAGGTCGTCGTGTGCTCGCCGCCCGGTCCGAACGGATTGCCGTCCGACGTGGTCCTCGCTGCCGCAGAAATCGCCGGAGCTGATCGCGTTTTTGCGATTGGTGGTGCCGGGGCGATCGCGGCGCTCGCGTACGGAACGAAGACGGTGCCGCGCGTCGATCGCATCGTCGGTCCCGGCAACGCGTGGGTCGCGGAAGCGAAACGCCAAGTGTCAGTCGACGTCGGAATCGACGTGCCAGCGGGCCCGTCCGAAATTTTGGTGATCGCGGATCATACGGGAAAAGCAGGCTCAATCGCACGCGAGCTTCTCGCGCAAGCGGAGCACGACGAAGACGCAGTGGTCGTTGCTTTGTGCACGACCGAAGCTTTGGCGAACGCCATTTTGCACGAGATCGAATCGCGACTCGCTACGCAACCGCGCCGCGCGATCATCGAGGCAGCATTGAAATCACGAAGCGCAGTCTTGACGATCGCATCGCTCGACGAGGCCTGGCCGTTCATCGCCGCGTTTGCGCCAGAGCATTTGCAGCTCGTCGTGGAGGACGAGCAACGCGCGCTCGCCAAGGTGCGCAATGCCGGCACCGTGTTTCTCGGTAGCGCCGCATCGGTCGCGTTCGGCGATTACCTCACGGGCGCGAATCACGTGCTGCCAACAGCGGGCGCGGCACGGCGTGCGAGCGGTTTGTCGGTGCTCGACTACGTGCGCATCACGACGTGGCAATCCATTTCTACAGACGGCGCAGCACGCTTGGCCGGTGACACGACTGCATTGGCCGAGAGTGAAGGATTGGCCGCGCACGCCGACGCAGCTCGTGATCACCTGGAAAAACGAGCCGATTCGCGATCGCTCGGAATTCGAGCGCGCGCTCGCACGTGGCTCGATCGCATCACGCGTTACACGCCGAAGCGACCGCCGTGTGACGTCGACCTCACCGACAACACGAATTTGTTCGGACCGCCCCCCAGCGTTGCAAACGCATTTCGCGAGATCCCTGACGCGGCGATCACGCGCTATCCGTCGCCGTATTCCGACGCGCTCCGCGCTGCGCTGGCTCGTGAATATGGAGTGAGCTCCGACAACATCGTGACTGGCGCCGGATCCGACGACGTCATCGACACCATCTTTCGCGCGTACGGCGACGCCGGAGAGGTGTTCGCATTTTGCCCGCCCACGTTCGGCATCGTGTCATCGTTTGCAATCGCGAACGGCATGCGTCCGGAAGCGTGCACGCTCGATGTCGAGACGATCGCCCGAAAAAATCCGCGGATCGTGTATCTCTGCTCACCGAACAATCCGACGGGCGCGTTGCTACTCGAAAATTTCGTCGATGCGATTTTGAAACAAACGCGCGCGCTCGTTTTGCTCGACGAAGCGTACGCGGAATTTTCCGAAGCACCTTCTCGCGTCGCGGATGCAGCTACGCACGAGCGACTGATCGTCGTCCGCACATTCTCCAAAGCATTCGGTCTCGCCGGCTTGAGAATCGGTTGGGCGGTCTCATCTCCTGACGTCATCGCGAACGTCGAACGCGCGCGCGGCCCGTACAAGCTCGGCGCGGTCGCGGAAAAGATCGCGCTCGCAGCGCTCGAAGATCGCGCATGGGTGAAAGATCGCGTCGCCGAGGTGAAAGCGTCGCGCGCCAGATTTTTGAAATCGCTCGAAGCAGCCAAATTCGAGGCACTTCCGACATCAGCGAACTTCGTGCTGCTTCCGATGAAGAACGCAGAGGCAGTCGCCGATCGCATGCGCGAGGATGGCGTCTCGGTTCGCGCCTTTCCGAATTTGGTCGGCATCGGAGATGCGCTGCGTATTTCGATCGGACCCAGCGCGCTCATGGATCGCTGTCTTGCGGCCCTCGTGAAGGCGACGACATGAAGGCGCTCTGTTTCGACTACGGAGCGGGAAATTTGCACTCGCTGGGCCGCGCACTCGCGAGCATCGGCGTCGAAGCGACGGTCACGACCGATCTCACGTATTCCCTCGCAACCGCCAATCTGCTTATTTTGCCGGGGGTTGGTGCATTCGGCGCCGCGGCGGGACGACTCGCACCTTGGAAAAAAAATGTTCACGATGCGCTCGCGTCTGGGTTGCCGGCGATTGGGATTTGTCTCGGTATGCAGCTGCTCTTCGATTCGAGCGAAGAGGGCGCAGGCGAGGGGATTGGTCTCATCGCCGGCAAGGTGACGAAGCTGCGCGCCCGTCGTGTTCCGCACATCGGCTGGACCGACGTGAGCGGGGCCTCGAGGGCGGGGTTCCCTTCGGTCGCCGGATTCATGTATTTCGCACATAGTTATGCGTGTCGTCCAAATCTAGAAGCAGAGGACGATTCGCTCGTAACAGCATGGGCGACACACGAAGACGATCGCTTCGCCGCGATCGTTCGAAAGAACAATGCGATCGGAATTCAGTTTCATCCCGAGAAGAGCTCGCGCGCGGGCGTCGATTGGCTGGCCAGTGCGGTGAAAGCGGTGACGACATGAAGGTCCTTCCCGCGATCGATCTTCGCGAAGGAAATTGCGTACAGCTGGTCGGCGGCAGCTACGACGACGAGCGCGTTCGCCTTCCTAATCCTGTCGCAATTTGCCGTAAATTCTCGGCTGTGGGGCTCATCGAGCAACACGTCGTCGACCTCGATGCCGCGCTGGGTCGCGGATCGAATCGCAGCGTGATCGCGGAGCTCGCGAAAGAGCCCGGCGTCACGTTGCAGGTCGGCGGCGGCGTCCGCACCGATGACGACATCGCGAGCTTGCTCGATCTCGGCGTCGCGCGCGTCATCGTCGGAACGCGTGCCGTCGAGAAAATCGATTGGCTCGAGAGCGTCGCAGCCAAGTGGCCGAGTATGATCATTCTCGCAGCCGACGTGCGCGGTCGATCGATCGTCACGCGAGGTTGGACCAAGACCGTCGACATCTCCATCATCGAGCTCCTGACGGCCGTCGCGAACATGCCGCTGGCGGGTGCGCTCGTGACCGCGGTGCACGTCGAAGGTCAGCTGCAAGGACCCGATCTCGAGCTGATTCGCGAGGTGGTGGCGGCGACCAAAATTCCGATTTTTGCGAGCGGCGGTTTTGCGTCACTCGATGATTTGCGAAACGCCAAAATAGCGGGCGCACACGCAGCAGTTCTCGGAATGGCGCTTTACACCGGACGCATCGATCCATCAGAAGCAGCACGGAGCATGGGAAAATGAAGGCGATCGTACGAGAGACGAAAGAGACGACCATTCGCGTGGGGCTCGGCAAGAAAGTCGACGTGGCCACCGGATTGAGATTTTTCGATCACATGCTCACCGCGTTTTCGACCTACGCGGGGCTGCCCCTCGAGATTTCCGCGAAGGGTGATCTCGTGCATCACACCATGGAGGACACCGCGCTAGCGGTCGGTGCGTTCATCCGAAAAATCACTCCGACGAGCTGCGCGCGTTACGGCGAACGCACCATTCCGATGGACGACGCTCTCGTGTCCTCGGTCATAGACATCGGCGGCCGCGCATTCTTCGTGGGCAAATTGCCGAGCCGCCTCTACACGCATTGGTTTCGTTCTTTTGCGACAGCATCGGAGTCGACGCTCCACCTGCGCGTGATTCGTGGTGGCGATCGTCATCACCTCATCGAAGCAGCGTTCAAGTCGACCGGCCTCGCGCTTCGCCAAGCGATGCGTGCCGAGGGTGGAGATATTTTTTCGACGAAGGGCAGCGTGCGCTGGAGGGACGAAGAATGACCACGCGCAGAGTCGTCGTGTGTCTCGACATGAAAGCGGGACGCGTCGTGAAGGGTGTGCAATTTTCGGAATTGCGCGACGTTGGTGATCCGGTCGCGCTCGCGAAACGCTACGAAGCGGAAGGCGCTGATGAGCTGGTTTTTCTCGATGTTTCCGCGTCTGAAGAAGAGCGCGCGCCGCTTTGGGACGTTGCCAAAAAAACTGCGGAGGCGATCTTCATTCCGCTCACCATCGGCGGCGGAATCAAAACGGTGAACGACGTCACGCACGCGTTGCGAAGCGGCGCCGACAAAGTCGCGATGAACTCCGCCGCGATCATCACACCCGAGCTCATCACGCAGAGCGCCACTGCAGTCGGCGCGCAGTGCGTCGTCGTCAGCATCGACGCCAAAAAAGAACATGGATCGTGGCGCGTGTACTCGCATGGCGGAAAGCGCGCGACCGATCTCGACGCGCTCGCGTGGGCCAAGCGCGCCGTGGAGCTGGGAGCCGGAGAGATCTTGCTGACCAGCATCGATCGGGATGGTGCGCGAAATGGCTACGATCTGGAGCTCACGCGCGCGGTGTCGGATGCCGTCAGCGCGCCCGTTATCGCATCGGGCGGCGCCGGAAATGCCGATCACGTGGTCGATGCATTTCGAGCGGGCAACGCCGACGCGGCGCTCATCGCAGGAATGTTGCACGACGGATCGACGACGGTGCGCGCGATCAAATCGCGGCTCGCGGAGGTCGGGTTGCTCGTACGAGGCGCGCGATGAGGCTGCTCGATGCGGTGACCGAGGTCGCAAAGCTCGCTGGTGACGAAGCGCTCGAACGCTTCAACTCCGGAATCGCGATCGAAACGAAAAGCGACG
>JBDTFL010000002.1:0-3245 GCA_039937955.1 Polyangiaceae bacterium
CAATTTACCGCGCGATCGGCGGTCGTTCCTTGAAGCGCGCACACGATCACGCCTGCGCCTTCGCCAGAAATATCGTCGAGCACCGCCTCGATCTGATCGGCACGACCGCCGTCGTCGCGTGTGACGAGCCGCGTTTGATCGCCTGCGGTCGGATCGCGGCGCGGAAGCTCGAGTCCCCAAGCAACGCCGCGCATCACGTCTGCGGCTTGATCGCGGAGCATCTCGGATCCGGCAGGAATCACGATGCCGATCGTTCGGCGATCGACGGTCGTGACGTCGTGATGGCGCGTTGCGAGCTCGCTCACGACGAGTCCCGCATCGCTGTCGAGCACCGCCGGCGCACCACCTGCTGCGGGATCGACGAGCCAATTCGCGAGCCGCGTATCTCCCTTAGCTACGGCAACCTCCGCCAGGCGCGTCCCGATCAGTCGCTGAATTTCCGCGCCATATCCCGAAGGCGTTTGATTCGAACGCATCGCGCGCAGTGAATTTTCGAGAACGTCGGAAGGCATGGTCGCGAGCGCTTTCGGAATTTCCGAGCGCGCGAGTTCGCGGTTGTCCTCGTCGGCATTTCGCAGCCACGAATCCATGTACGCGATGGCCTCGTAGTCTTTGCGCGCGGCCACGGCGTCAAGCGTGATTTCTTCCTGAAACAGCTCGAAAACCTGACTATCCACGATTTTACCGGCGAGCGGTCGTAGCAATTCGAACGACTCCCCGGGCCGACCAAGCAGACGAAATAAATGCGCGCGAGCGACCAACAAGAAGTTGCGCGTGGTGCCTTCACGCGGCGCGGTCGAAAACTTTTTCGGAGACTCGGCAAGCGCCAGCTGGTCGGTCGCGCTCTTCAGATCATTTTGCTCGAGCAAAAGCTGCGCATACATGACGTGAACCAAATCGATCGCGCCGTCCTCCGGATACAGGCGCAAAAAGCGTTCGATCTTGAGCCGCAGCTCAGAAGGTCCGTCCGTTTCGCGCTCGTCCCAGGCATCGCGAATATCGTCGAGCGCTGCCGATGAAGCCGTGTTGCTCGCGACCGTTGCGACGGGCCGCAAATCCGCGTCGCTGCCGCCGCACGCAACTCCGCCGAGTGCCGCGCCCGCAATGAGTCGCAGCAAAAATCGTTTTCGGGTACTGCTCATTCGATGGACGCGCAGCGCGCGCATGGGATTCGCCGACTTCACTCGCTCAGTGGAGTCGTACCGCTCGGCGTGTTTCTCGTCGAGCATCTATGGGCGGTGAGCGGTGCAATCCGCGGCCGCGCCGCGTTCGACGCACGCGTGATTTGGCTCGACGGCATTCGCTTCGGCAGCGTCCTCGAAATCTTGTTCATCGGTCTGCCGCTTCTTTTTCACGCGCTTTACGGCGTGTTCTTGGCGTTCGACAAAAAAGAAAATCCCGACCGCTATCCGTATCGGCATCAGCACTTTGCGTTGCTCTTACGCGTGAGCGGCGTGCTGTCGCTGCTCTTCATCGCTTGGCATATTTGGGAGTTGCCCGCGCAGCGCTTGCTCGCGAAAATTCCAGCGTCCGACCTCTTCGATCTCGTCGCGCTTCATTTGTCGACGACGTCCCGTTCCGTGCCGTGGCGCGCAATCGGCTATTTTTCAGGCCTTTCCGTGACGCTCGTACATTTTACGTACGGAATGATTTCGTTCTCGTTCAATGAGCGAAACATCCGCGAGCCGCAGCCCCTTCGCCGGTCGACGTTTCGTTTCGTGGCGCTCGGCGGCATTTTATTTTTGATCGGCGGCGCGACAATCTTGTCGCTCGCAACCGGTTGGCCGAGCTACGCGTCCGCATCGGCCTCTGGACTAGCCGGACCCAAAATCGCCTGCCCGTAGTTCCGCGCTTGATGGTTTCGGGGGTTTGTCCCTATATCGATTGCGATGGCTTCCAAATCGAGCGGGTCTCGCGCAGAGAAAGTACGACGCGTGATCGTCGTGGGCGGCGGCTTGGCCGGGCTCACGACCGTCATCAAATTGTGCGAAGCCGGTGTGCCGGTGGATTTGTTTTCGCTCGTGCCGGTCAAGCGCTCGCACTCGGTTTGCGCGCAAGGCGGCATCAACGCGAGCGTGAACACCAAAGGCGAAGGCGATTCGCCCGCCGTGCACTTGGAAGAAACGGTTTACGGCGGAGATTTTTTGGCGAACCAACCGCCCGTGAAAGGTATGTGCGACGCGGCGCCCGGAATCGTCTTCATGCTCGATCGGATGGGCGTTCCGTTCAATCGCACCGCAGAAGGCTTGCTCGATTTTCGCCGATTCGGAGGAACGCTTTTTCATCGCACCGCATTCGCCGGCGCAACGACCGGCCAACAACTTTTGTACGCGCTCGACGAACAGGTGCGCCGCTTCGAAACGATCGACGTCGAGGACAGCAAAGGCACGACCATCAAAGGCGAAAAGATGGTCCGCAAATTCGAGCTCTACGATTTCCTGTCGGTCGTTCGTGACGACGCGGGCGTCGCGCGCGGCATCATCGCGCAAGACATAAAGACGATGGAGATTGAGTCGTTCGTCGGCGAAGCGGTGTGTCTTGCTACCGGCGGATCCGGCATTATTTTCGGGCGATCGACAAACAGCGTCATCAACACCGGCACTGCAGCGAGCGCCGTCTACCAACAAGGCGCGTGCTACGCGAACGGCGAGTTCATCCAAGTTCACCCGACCGCCATTCCTGGCGCAGACAAGCTTCGATTGATCTCCGAAAGCGCGCGCGGCGAAGGCGGCCGCGTCTGGGTTCCGAAGAGCCCGACCGAAGCGCGCAAAGGTCGCGACGTTCCGGAAAAAGATCGCGATTATTTTCTCGAAGAAAAATATCCCGGCTACGGAAATCTCGTACCGCGCGACATCGCGAGCCGCGAGCTCTTCTTGAAATGCTTCCACGAAAAACGTGGGGTCTACGATCCGAAGACGAAGAAGAACGAGAACGAAGTCTATTTGGATCTCACGCACATGCCGGAAGAGACGCTTCGCAAGAAGCTGGCGGGCATTTTGGAGATCTACGAAAAGTTCGTCGGCGAGGATCCGTACACGAACCCATTGCGCGTGTTTCCGGCCGTACACTATTCGATGGGCGGCTTGTGGGTCGACTTCGAGCGCGCACACAACGGATCGCTGGTCGTCGGATCGCCACGCAATCAAGCGACGAGCATCGAAGGCCTGTACGCGTGCGGTGAGTGCGATTTTCAGTATCACGGCGCCAATCGCCTCGGCGCGAACTCACTTTTGAGCTGTATTTAC
>JBDTFL010000003.1:0-5680 GCA_039937955.1 Polyangiaceae bacterium
GAATCGTAATCCACTTGCGATGCGGCGTGCCTTCGAACTTCCGGCTAGGCTTGCCGCGTGAGCCCGCGCGTGATCTCTGTCGACGCCGATCACCCGCAAAAACCGGCGATTGATGAAGCCGTCGCGATTTTACGAAATGGCGGGCTCGTCGCATTTCCAACTGAGACGGTCTACGGGCTCGGCGCGCGCGCTCTCGATCGCGCCGCAGTGACGCGTATCTTCGCGGCGAAAGGGAGGCCCGCGGCGCACCCAATCATTGCCCACGTCCTCGACGAAAACGGCGCGCGGAAAATGGCGACAGAGTGGAATGATCTCGCGTCGGCATTGGCGCGCGCATTTTGGCCGGGGCCGCTCACCATCGTCGCGCCGAAGCGCGCGGAGATTTCTGCGGAGCTCACGGGCGGCGGGAATTCCGTGGGGATTCGTGCGCCGCTTCATCCGGTGGCGCGCGCATTGATTGCAGCGCTGGGTGAGCCGATCGCGGCGCCGAGCGCCAATCGCTTCCAACAAATTTCTCCGACGCTTGCGTCCCACGTCGTGAAGTCTTTGGGTGATCGAGTCGATTTGATCTTGGATGGTGGCGCATGCGCGCGCGGCATCGAGTCGACAGTGGTTTCGATCTCCCAGGCCAACGAAATTCACTTGCTGAGGCCCGGATCGATTTCGATCGAGGCCCTTGGCAAATTCGCGAAGGTCATCTACGAGAATCAGAACGTTACGGAAGGCGACGTGCGCGCATCGCCGGGCCTGGACGCGAAACACTACGCGCCGCGTGCGCGTCTGCTCGTCGCGCCGCGTGAAGAGCTCGCAAAGCTGGCGCAGGGGAAAAAGACCGGCGTCGTTCTGCAGGGAAATTCAGCAGGTTTCGAAGCGCTGACGACGACCGCAGGGAACGCCGCCATCCAGCTACGCGTGCTGCCCGCGGATGCCGCAGGTTTTGCGACGGCGATTTTTGCGACGCTGCACGAGCTCGACGATCTGGAATGCGATTTGATTCTCGTCGAGGCGCCGCCGAGCACCGATGATTGGATCGCCGTGAAGGATCGCCTGACGCGCGCATCCGAAAATTAGAAAATAAAATTCATGTCGAGATTCAAGAAGAACCGCCGTCGAAACGAAGCTGAATGAATTTTCGCAAGAGTTGGCGGACCGCAAATGGATCTTCGAGACGAAAACGGGCCACGCTGGGACCGCCGCCGACGTGAATGCTCATCGCGCTGTCCGGCAAGGCGCCGAGCAAATCTTCGTCGGTGACGTCGTCGCCGATCGCGAGGATCGGCGCGCCATGCGGAAGCGATTCGACCAATCGTCGTGCAGCAACGGCTTTGCCTCGCCCGCGCGGACGCACCTCGAGAACGCGCGAGCCGTCGAGCGCTTCGAGATTCAGATCCGGTAGCACCATAGCGAGCTTCTGTTTCAGCTCGAACACGCGGCGTGCGGCAATTTCCGGCTCGCACGTGCGGTAGTGCCACGCGAGACTCGCGGATTTTTTCTCTATGTGAGAGCCGCTCGTGCGTCGTGTGGTGTCTTCCAAGATGGGCAAGATGGAGGCTTGCCACGTGGTGTCGATGCGGTCGGTCGTTGTCCATTCCGCGCCCGGTTGGGTGCGCCACCACAATCCATGCTCCGCGAAGAGCTCCATGTTCATTTTTCCGAACCACCGATCGATCTCTTCGTGTGCGCGGCCGGTTACGATTTGAAGTCGAATGCCGGTATGTGAAGCGAGTGTCGTGAGGAGCTCAATGAGCTCGGCGTCCGGGCTGGCGAGCGACGGGATCTTCGAAAACGGAACGAGCGTTCCATCATAATCGAGGGCAATTCCTAGGCTTTCTGCGCGCGCGAAATCTCGGATCAGGGCGTCGGGTGGCGCGAGCGCGGCGAGTTTTTTTCCGGTTCTTCCGCTCGCGCGATCGAGCGCGGACAAGAACGAGTCACGCCAGCTCATGACATCGTTCGTGAATACGCGAGCCCGCAGTGGCTTCATGCGTGCGCGTTGCTCGTCGACCGGCATGATGACTGCGCGTTTGATTTCGATGGCCAATCGTTCGACGTCATTTGGGTTCACGAGCAATGCTTCGGTGAGCTCGGCGGCCGCTCCCGCAAATTCGCTCAATACCAAAACGCCCGTGTCGTCGTTGCGGCACGCGAGATATTCCTTTGCGACCAAGTTCATGCCGTCGCGTAGTGGCGTGACGAGCATCACGTCGGCCGCCGCATACATGGCAGCGACTTTAGACTGCGGAACGGATCGGTAGAGATAACGAATCGGAGTGAAATCCACGTCGCCGAACTGTCCGTTGATGTGGCCGACGAGCTCGTGCACGTTGCGACGAAAATCCGAATACGCCGGAATGCGCTCGCGAGTGGGAACGGCAAGCTGCAGAAATTGAACTTTGTCTCGGAGCGCGGGCTCTCTTTCGAGGAAGCGCTCGATCGCCAGGAATCTGCGCTGAATACCCTTCGTGTAGTCGAGCCGATCGATGCTGAGCGCGAGCTTGCGACCACGCGCCGATTTGCGCACTTCTTCGATCTCGCGCGCGACGTCCGCGGTCATGACGAGATCCGACAGGCCCTGCGCGTCGACGCCGATCGGAAATGCGTCGACGAGCGTGCGTCGTCCTTCGAGCGAAATGGTGTCGGCGCCATGCTCCACGCCGAGCACACGAACCGCTGACGAAGAAAAATGCAGCGCGTCTTCCGCCGTTTGAAATCCGACGACGTCTGCGCCCAAGAGCCCGAGCAAGATTTCTTCGCGCCACGGCAAAATGCGGAAGATGGGCTCCGCGGGAAAGGGAATGTGCAGAAAAAAGCCGATCGCCGCGTCGGGAAGACGCTGACGCACCAAACGCGGAACGAGCGCGAGCTGATAGTCGTGGATCCAGATGCGATCGCCCGGTTTGTAGACCTCGCAGATTTCACGAGCGAAGCGTTCGTTCACTGCGCGGTAGCTCGCCCAATCGCGGTGCGCGTCGAGACGAACTTTGTCGACGAGATAATGAAAGAGCGGCCAGAGAACGCCGTTCGAGAAGCCGTCGTAAAAGCGCGCGACCTCGGCAGCCGAGAGATGCACCGGTCGCGTGCCCAATTTCGCGAGCGTTTCGTCGACTCGTTTCTGTTCGTCGGCGCTGAGCTTTCCGAGGTCGCCGGGCCAACCAATCCACAGCATGTCGCCGCCCACTACCGATCGAAGCGCGGTGGCGAGCCCACCGGCCGACGGGTGCGCCTCGATTTCGCCGTGCTCGATCCTGAGCGTGACGGGAAGACGATTGCTGACGACGATGAGCCGACTCACTCTTCGACCTTAGCGAGCATCGCTGCGTTTGTCGCAGCATGTGTGCTTCTGCTGAATGAGTCGATGCGCTCGCGTGAACCTTCGTTGGCACCGCGCATTCGTCCAATCGAGCACAGAGGAACCGCGCTAGTCCACGCGTGGACGCTTTTTCGTCCGCCGATTTCCGGCTTGTTTTCTCGATGAACCGTGCAGATCTTCGATCGCTGGGCGTGCGCGATTCGCGGCATGCAGACTGCAGTGATGGGAATCGTCGAACGAGGCGCACGACGCGCTGATCGTTCGCGAGGAGGAGAAAACATCATGGTTCGCTCATGCGCTTTCGTTTCCACTAACTGCTTGGTCGCCCTTTCGATCGTTGCCACTGTAGGGTGCGCGTCGAGGAGCAGCACATCCGACGACGGCAGCGCCGCCGCGGGTAGCGACTCTGCTCAAGTCGAGAGCGACAGCGAATCGTTCGCGTCGATGTTCGCGTCGAGTGGCAGCGACGGATCGCTTGCGCCCTCGAGCTTCGCCGGCGGATCACTCAGCACGCAAGGACTGCCGGGCGGCGCCGCAAACGGTTTTCCGAACCTGTATCCCGCGGGTTGCGTCACCGAGACGCAAGACGTTGCATCGAAGACCAACACCTACGTCTTCGCGAATTGCACCGGTCCGTGGGGCTTCGTGAAAATGAACGGCACCGTTGCGGTGGCATGGTCATCGACCGGACCGAACAATCTCACGCTGAATTTTGCAGCAACCAATTTCGAGCTCAATCGCGCCACGATCTCGTCGTGGAATGCGAGCGCGGTCATCACCGCCACCGGCAACGATCGCGACATGGACTGGAACGGCACGTTCTCCGGCACCACCGGCAACGGTCGCGAGTTCAACCGCGTGAACCAAAAAGACATCAAATGGACGGTCGGCCAGCAATGCATCGCGATCGACGGTCAGTCGACGGGTGACGTCACCGGCAAAAACCTCACGACCAAAATCATCAGCTACTCACGCTGCGCTGCGGAATGCCCGGAAGCGAACAGCGAGATCAACATCCAGAACGTCGACAACGGCAACGACATCGACATCAAATTCGTGGGCGGCGCCAAAGCCGACGTCACGCTCACTGCGAACGGCAAGACCGAATCGATCGACGTGACTGCACCCTGCGGAAGCTGATTTTTCTGACCGCTTTAACGGGCTCCGACCCTTTACACATCAATGATTGAGGGGTAACGGATCTGGCCATGCCGGATACCCCGAAAGTAGTTACCCCTTCGCACTTTCCGAAGCCGCGCGGTTACTCGAACGGCTACATCACGCCGGTCACCGAAGGGTCGCTGATCCTTCACGTTTCCGGGCAAATTGCGTGGGATTCGAACGCACGCATTGTTTCGTCGGATTTCACCGTTCAGTTTTTGCAGACGCTCGACAACCTGATCGCGGTGGTTCGAGAGGCCGGCGGGGGAACCGAGCACATCGTGAGGTTGCTCGCGTTCGTGACCGACCTGGATGCCTATCGCGCCGCCATGCCGGCGATCGGTGAAGGTTGGCGTGCGCGTCTCGGAAAGATTTATCCTGCGATGAGCCTCGTGAAGGTTGCCGGGTTGCTCGAGCCTGGCGCGCTGGTCGAGATCGAAGGGTCAGCGATTCTCCCGCCGGCTCGGACATGACCGCAAAGGCAAAAGTCGAAGAGCCGCAAGCGCTCGCCGACGTCAGCGTGAGCTTGTGGGTTCGACTTCTCGAGTCGCACAACTTGATGCTCGCGGAATTGCGACGTCGTTTCGTTCCCGGTCGCGGAGGCGCAGCAACGCTCCCGCGTTTCGATCTGCTCGCGAATTTGATTCGTGAAGACGGGCAGACGCTCGCGGCGCTCAGTCGTCGCATGCTCGTGACCGCTGGAAACGTGACGGGCTTGGTCGATCGCGCCGAGCGTGACGGCTTGGTGGAGCGTCGCGCGGATCCGGAAGATCGACGACTGTCGCGCGTGTTTTTGAAGAAGAAAGGCAGAGCGCTCATCACATCGCTGCTCCCGCGTCATGCCGCGCACGTCGCGGATTTGCTCGCCGGCCTCGATGCGAAAGAGCGTCGCGAGCTTCGACGATTGCTCGGAAAATTGAGGGGATCCTTCACCTCGCACGATTCAGAAGCGGCGGTATCGTGACCTCTGCTTTGTGCAAGATGCCCGAGCCCAAGACGTTCAAATTTTCGATCGAATCGGGGGTCGCGTCGATCACGTTGAGCCGCGCTGACAAATTGAACGCGCTCACGTTCGCCATCTACAACGAATTGGCCGACACATTCGCCGCGCTCGATTCCGTGAACGAAGTCCGCGCGATCATGATCACGGGTGAGGGCCGCGCGTTCTGTTCGGGCGGCGACGTCGAGGACATCATCGGCGAATTGTTC
>JBDTFL010000004.1:0-2971 GCA_039937955.1 Polyangiaceae bacterium
ATTCGGGGCCCAGCGGCGGCGGCGTTTTTCGCGTCACTTTGCCGAAATCTGCCAAAAAAGCCGAGGACATCCCTCGTGCGGTCGAGCTGAATTCAACGGGTTGACTCTCCGTCCAACGGGGCAAAAGATGACGCCCATGCGGAAGACGACCCTTCGAATTTCGACACTTCTAAAGAACGCGGCGGCTGCTGTTGCCGTTGCCGGAACGATCTTTTTCGCCGGTGCCACGGCGTCCGCAGACGACGCGTCGGCACTCGCGCTCGTGCAAGCCGAGCAAGCGAAGATCGAAGGGCTGCTCCGCGCCAACGCCGGCGAAGCAGCGACGAACGCCGTCGTCGACAGCTTCGTCGATTGGGACGAGTTCGCGCGTCGCTCGCTCGGCCAGCCGTGCCCGCCGGCGGTTCCGCAGTGCACGAATCAGTACGCGAAGCTCACGCCCGATCAGCAAAAAGAGATGACCAGTCTTTTGCGTCAGGTCTTGGAGAAGAGCTACCGCAAAACCATCTCGAAGACGCTCGACTACACCATGACGTACAAAGCGATTTCGCCGTCGCCGCTCGGTGACTCGCGCATTCGGAGCTTGGCCAAGTCGAAGCTCAATCGCCGCGACCCGGAGATTCAGGTCGACTATCTCGTGCAGAAGAATTGCGTCGACATGGTGACCGAAGGCGCAAGCGTCACGAAAAATTATTACGACGCGCTGAACAAGAAGATCAACAACGAGGGCTACGCGGCCGCGGTCACGATGCTCAAAAATAAAATCGCGAAGCCCTGAAGCGCTAGTCTCTCGCGCATGAATCGAGAGATGGTTCGGATCCAGGCTCGTTTTCTGTTGGCGATGGGAATCGCCGGTTGTCATTCGAGCGGAACGTCACCGGACACCAATTCGGGCGCGCCGATCACGACCGCGAGCATTCCGTCGTCGAGCACGACCTCCGTTGCAACCGCAACGCCGCCGCTCACCGATGCGAGCTTCATGGAGCGACATCCGCCGGGAATGATCCAAGTGCCGCTCTCCGACGGCGGAACAGCATGGCGACAGCAACCGTTCTTGGGTCGACCGCTCCTGGCCGACGAAACCCCGCGCGTTGCCGAGCCGACGAATCGTTCCGATTGGACGATGGCGCTGATGCCGGCAATCGCAGCGTTGCCGCTAGCCGAACGCGCTGCGCTCGCTGAAACATGGGCGCGCGATGCGGCGAGCGAGCATGCATCAATTGCCTCATTTTCCCGCTTTTCGTTGCAACTCATGGCGCTCGGTGCGCCAGCTGATTTGGTCGAAGCTGCACACCGTGCTGCGCTCGACGAAGCTCGTCACGCGCGTGATGCGTACGCACTTGCGAGCGCGTATGCCGGAAAAGATCTTGGGCCGTCACCGCTCGACATACGCGGCACGCTCGATCACGTGGCGGACGTCACGCTCGCACGACTCGCCGTCGAAACGTTCGAGCATGGTTGCGTCGGTGAAACGATGGCCGCGTGGGACGCTCGTGAGAAGCTGGCGCAATACAACGATCCGACGGTTCGCGGCGTTCTCGGTCGCGTCGCTGCCGACGAAGAGAGTCACGCCGAGCTCGCGTGGCGTGCAGTGGCGTGGGCCGTTCGAGCGGGTGGTGACCAAGCACGTGATGCGCTCGAAGAATCGTTCGCTCGCATCGCAGCAACGGACGCCATCGCATCGCATAACTTGTTTGCAAGCGTCATCGCGCCGTGCGCCGAGGCGCTACTCGGCTGACCTAATCTGGCAAATGTAGGGGCGGAGCGTTTGCGTCGTGTCGACATGCGCGAGCTGCACGTCGTAGTTGTCGACACCCAAACGAACGAACGCACGCAGCGGCGCGGATGCATCCCAGCTCGGTTGACCGTCGCCCCAAGGGCTCGCGATCATTCCGCCGTCGTCGTCCCAAACGAACGACGCGTCTGGGGTTGCGCTTGCAGACGCCAAACCGATCCACGCTTCTTTTACCGGCAAATCGGTCGATACTCGCACGATCTCGCGCAAGAGCGTCTCGCGTTCCTCGAGAGATTCGAAAACGACGAGTGAGCCGGGAGGAACGAAGTCGTCACATGCTCGCTCCGCGGCGTCGGCGGTGACCGAAACGGGTCCGAAGAAATATCGCTTGCGACCTTTGGTTTGTGGAACGTCCAAACATGTTCCGCCGTTGCATGGCACCGCGAGTGATCCGGGTGGCTCGCGTTCGCAAATCACGGCGACGCCTTTCGAAATTTGCGTGCAGGGCAGCTGTGACCAGCCGACCGTACCGATGTCGATCACGCACGATCCGCCGGCATCGAAAACGAGCCTCGGAATCCCACCGTCTTGGACGTTTGGTGCCGCGTAACATCCCGAGCACGTCGGAAGCCAGCCCGGCTCTTGCTGCGCATTCGGTGTCGCCGGTGTGTATGCGGCGAGCTCGGGATTGAGCGACAGGTCCACCCAATAGGAGGAAGGCGAGCCCGGTGATCCGAGCACTCCGAAACGCTCGCGATCATTCAAAAAGCTCACGACATGACCGTTCTGCGCCTCACAGCTCTGTTCCGCGATGTCGAGCGCTGACGCTTGAATCGTTCGAAAATAGCAGTGATTCGTCACGGGGTCGGTGTAGCCACCGTCGCAATCGATCTTGCAATCGCGGGTGCATCCGATGGCCCCCGCCTCACTCGGGTCACAAGCTTCGCCTAGTTTCGGATCGGCAAATCCGCCGTCGTATTGACCGAGCGTGATGATGCCGTCGCCGCAATAAGCACCAATTTGTGCGGTGATTCCAGCATCCGGCAGCGGGTCGGTGAGTAAATCTGGAATGCACGCAGCCGCCAGCCCGCACGCCAAAATGGCGGCTAGAAAAGCGGCACGGCGAATTCGCACGGGAAGAACGTAACAAACCCGGCGACTAACGCTAAAATGAGATCGTATGCCGCTGCCCGATTCCTCGCCTGAACGAGCCCCGCTCGATCGGTACCGATCGCTTTA
>JBDTFL010000005.1:0-9192 GCA_039937955.1 Polyangiaceae bacterium
GCGTGAGCTTGCGCGAGATTCCGCAAGTGTTCGAGCTGCTGCGCGACCAAGGAATTCGCGCGTGGCAAGTGCAGCTCACCGTCGCGATGGGACGCGCTGCGGACGAACCGGAGCTGCTCCTCGAGCCGTATCAAATGCTCGAGGTGATGCCGATGCTCGCCCGCCTCAAACCACTTTGCGACGAAGCGAAGATTCGACTCTGGCCGGGAAACAACATCGGCTACTTCGGACCTTATGAGACGCTTCTCAAAGGAACGATGCCGCGCGGCCACATGGCGTCGTGTGGTGCCGGTCGATCGACATTGGGGATCGAAGCGAACGGCGACGTCAAAGGCTGCCCGTCACTTCCGACCGCCGCTTATGTGGGCGGCAACATTCGCGATCATTCGCTCCGTGAAATTTGGGAGCAGTCCAAACCGCTACGTTTTACGCGTGATCGTACGGTCGAGGACCTTCAAGGATTTTGCCGCACTTGTTATTACAACGACACGTGCCGCGCGGGCTGCTCGTGGACGACGCACGTTTTGTTCGGCAAGCCGGGCAACAATCCGTTCTGCCATCATCGGTCGCTCGAGCTTCTGCGCGAAGGTCGGCGTGAGCGCATCGTGAAAGTTTCGGAGGCGTCGGGCTTGCCGTTCGATCACGGTTTGTTCGAGATCGTTTTGGAAGAATGGCCGCCGGAAGAGCACGCGCAAGTGAAGAAGCTGCTCGACGGCGAAGAGCAGTGGCTGCTGGAATACGAAAAAACCGCGTGAGCTTCTGGACGCCTGCGCGTGGCTCGGCTTCTGGACGCCTACGCGTGGCTCGGCTTTCAATTTTTGATGCGCGCTTCGACTCGTTGTTCGTAACAGGCGCGCACGAGTCGCACGTCGTTCACGAAAGCCGGTAATTCCTCGAGCGTTAATGCTTGCGGGCCGTCGCACATTGCCTTCGTCGGCTCTGGATGAAAGTCCACCAGCACCATGTTCGCTCCGGCGATCACGCCTTGCGCAGTCGCGTGATGAATTTCGGTCAGACCATCTGGTGCTGCAGTTCGGCGACCGGTCGAATGCGAAGGATCGACGCACACTCCCAAACGCGTGAGACGTTTCACGACCGGCACGTGCGCAAAATCCACCATGTTGCGATGCGGATCACCGAGATGACTCTTCACGCCGCGCAAACAGAACATGATGTTGCGATTGCCTTCGCTCGCAATGTACTCGCACGCGTTGAGTGACTCTTCGATGGTGACGCCCATGCCGCGTTTGTAGAGCACCGGAAATTTTTTCTGACTGCCGGCGTAGCGAAGCAACTCGAAATTTTGCGCGTTGCGGGTTCCGATCTGCAAAAATACACCGCACGGATTGCCGGTTTTTTCCAGGGCTTCAGCGATCTCGTCGATGTTCTTCTCGCGCAAAATCTCCATCGCGACGATCTCGATGCCGTGTTTTCCGGCGAGCTCGAACACCCACGGCAAACACTCTGCGCCGAGTCCTTGAAAATCGTAGGGGCTCGTTCGCGGTTTGTACGCACCGGCGCGCGCGGTTTTGATTCCGCATGCGGCGATCGCCGAAAATGTCTTCGCGACATTTTCCGGAGTGTCCACTGCGCACAAACCCGGAAACAAATTCAACGTGTCTTGGCCGAAACGAAGGCCGCGATACTCGAAGCCGATCGCATCGAGCTTTCCGCCATGACGACCGATCAGCCTATATTTCTCGGACACGCGGACGACTTGCACGACGCACGCGAGCTGACGAAACGGCTCTTCGGGGACGAGCGAATCGTCGCCGACCAGATGCACCTCGACGACCGAATGTTGCGCGCCGCGATACGCGTGCACCTTTGGAGTAACAACCGGATAGCGAGCGGCGACCGCCAAAACTTCGTGAGCTTCGGGGCCGTCTTCGGCGACGTCGGGCGTGAGAATGATGATCACGAGGGTGATGCTAACAGCGAGCGTGTTTCAGTGTTGCGACTGGCAGACGAGACACGGCTCGACGGTGCAATCGTCGCGATGCACGCACGAGCCGTATTTTCCCGGGGAAAACTCGCAGCGGTCGCCGAACTTCGCGCACGCGCCAGAAATGGCGGAGCTGCCCGAATCAGACGCAGCGCTTTTGTCCGACGCGGGTGGACATCCGAAAAGAAGAACGGCGACAGCGACTACGACGAAGGAGCGCACGCTCGCGACACTAGCAGAGTCACTCGAGTCTAGCCGATCGCGGAGCTACCGTAATTTCGCGAGCCGGTCTTCCAGCTCGTCGTCCAGCTGACCATCTGCGATTTTTTCGAACGCCACACGCAACGCTGGTGACGCCGTCGTCGCAGCAGCTACGCGCAGACGCGGCGCCGCAGCTTCACCGTCCCGCGCGCGCAAGGCGATGGCCGCGCCCGCACGCGTTTGCGCATCGAGTGAGCCGTCGGCGAAAAGTGCATCGAGATCGATGTCAGGGCTCGGCGCCGTTCGATAATCGCCGGCTCCTGCGCGTCGTGCACGGAGCTCAGTGAGCCAACTGCGCAGCTCGCGTGCGCCGCGTGCGATCTCGAAATCTTGTCGCAACACTTCGGTGGCCAAAGCCGCACGATGAATGCCTTCTCGAATGCGCATCTTCAACAGATCGCCAACCGCCTCATCGAACGAAATTCGCGGATAGAGCTCGCGCCTCACCGTCACGGCTTTCAACACGACGGGTGGCCCACCAACCAACTGCATCAAGATGAGATCCTTACTGCTCCAGACGTCACGAGCTCGCGTGAATGGAAAGAAATCGGTTCGACGAAAATGCGTGCGGCGCACGCCGTCACTTCCAACAAGGAGAGCGATGCGCGTGTGCATGGGCCGAGCGGCGTTTGCGGCGAACAAGACTCCCATCGCCGCTATCAGCATGCAGATTCCGATTGCCGTCGAGTAGACGAGAAAGCCGAAGAAAACACCCGACACGATGACGGCCGGAAAGACGACCTCCGCGGCAGACAAAGTCGAGCGCAACGGACGAACCTCCAGTGCGTGATGATCCGCGTCGAGACCTGCAGCGCGCAACATCGCTTGCGCCGTCTCGTGATCCGAAACAACGAAGGACCAAAACCCTTGAGACTTCGCATCATCCGATTTCGCGACGATGAGCACGCGAAAATGCGTCGTGAGATTCTCGAACGCACCGCCCATGAACTGGTCGCGCGCGCATGCGATCTTTTCGTCGAGCACGAGACCGCGTTCGTCGATCGCCACCGAAACGCGGCTGCTCGGCATCCCGAGACGCTGAAGCTCGAGCTCCTGCTCGAATCGCTCGGGCTCTCGATCCGACACGATTCGAAGAGTAGACGATGGTCGCACATCCTCACAAATGCCCCTATTTCAAAGCCGATTTCACATTTTTGAAAACGTTAGATCCTTTGCTGGCGAGCCGCGTTCAACACCTTGTCGAAACCCTCAAGGAGAATGCGATGCGATACGGCCATGTGATGTTGTTGGGTGCTCTCGGAATGGTTGCAGCAGGTTGCAGTGCGCACAGCTCGGGACCTGGCCCTGCGTCACCGCAAGCATCCTCGAGCGCGCCAGTGGCCGTTGCATCGACAGATGGAGCAAAAGCAAATGCAGGTTCGTGGATTGGAACCGGCGCAGCGAGTGACACGCTCCTGGTTGGCAATGACGAGACTACGCTCGGTGTTTGGGTCGATGCACCCGAGGCCGCCGCCGCCCGGGAGCACGTGCCGGTCGATTTGGCGCTCGTGATCGACACGTCGGGGTCGATGGAAGGCGCGAAGATCGAAAACGCACGCAGCGCTGCCAAGACACTCGTCGATGCGCTCAAAGATGGCGACATCGTTTCGATCGATCGCTTCGACGACGAAGCAAAGCCGGTCGTTGCTCCGACCGTCATCAACAAAGAATCGCGCGTGACGGTCGAGCGAAAAATTGATGGGCTTGCAACTGGCGGCTCGACGAATTTGTTCGACGGCCTCGCGCTCGGTGAAGCGCACGTGGCTCGCGCTCCTGAAACGCACTCGGTTCGTCGCGTCGTCGTGATCTCGGATGGTCAGGCAAATATCGGCCCTTCGTCGCCTGCGGAGCTCGGTCAGCTCGCAGAGCGCGGTGTTCGTTTTCATGCACAGGTTACGGCGCTTGGTGTCGGTAACGATTACTCGGAGCAAACGTTGAACGCGCTCGCGGTTCGATCGAGCGGTCGCCTCTATCACATCGACGACCCCAAAGAGATGGCGGGCATGCTTCGTCACGAGCTCGATCTGTTGCAGTCCACGGTTGCGAGTGACGCATTCGTCGAGATCGTTCCGGCGCCGGGCGTCGAGCTGATCAGCGCGGATGGAATTCGTGGCGACATGACTGGCGACGGCTCTATGCGTATTCCGCTCGGCGTATTGTTCGGCGGTCAGCATCGTGAAGCGCTCGTCCATCTTCGGGTGACGAGCTCGGCGAAAGATTCGGATGGTACGATTTCGAAGCCGCTCGCAAGCGTGCGCCTCCACTTCAAGGATCCGAACGAAGGCGATCTCGAGCGCATCCAAGAGACCGTCGCGAAGGTGAGCTGGACCAGCGACCCGAACGTCGTCGCCAGCCACGCGAACGCGAAGACGCAATCGATCATGGCGATTCAAGAAGCAGCACAGCTCGAAATGAAAGCCGCGCAGTCTGTGAATCATGGAAGCTTCGACGACGCCGACGGCTCACTCGCGGTCGCCGAGAAGAAGCTCGAGACGCAAGCATCGATGACGAAAGACAAGACGACACGGGACGAGCTCGTCGGTCAGGCGCATCACATCGCGGCCGCACGCAAAGCGACGAGTGCCGCCGCAGCAGCTCCGGCGCCCGCACAACGCGCGCAAGCACTGAAGCTGAATCAGGGCGGCATGTCCAATATGGGCTTCTAATTTTTCTAGTAAACCGACGTCAACTGCAACAGATTACGCACAGATATGTAGTTCATTGACACGTGATTCGTTATACTAGACGCTGCTCTGGTGAAACGGACACGCCCCGAAGTCTCATTTCGAGCGCACGCGACCGTCACTGGAGTCGCTGCGCTCGTCTCTTTTTTGTCGATCGCGGGGGGCGCGCACGCGAGCGACGCCGACGACGTTGCCATCGCCACGGGCAAACCGGATCCGCTGAATTCGACGAACGGAAATCAGCCGACCGGGAAGGCCGGTTGGTACGACGGCCTCTTCTTCTTGCGAGACTCGAGCGACAACTTTCGTCTCTATGTGCAAGGTCGTGTGCACGTCGACTTCTATTCTTACTTCGGCCCCGGTCTCGGCGCGCTTCCGCCTGGCGCTGAATTGAAGACTGGATTTTCACTGCGACGCGTTCGTCCTGAGCTGTCCGGAGAATTTTTTCATCGTTGGCAATGGCAGCTCTCCGCCGAGCTCGGAGGCACGTCGAGCGACAACGTCGGAGGCACCACCGACACCAGCAGTTGCGTACCTGACAACACCGGCGCGCTGGTGTGCACGAATCAATCGGCCGCCGTCGAAGCCGCGGCGGTAAAGCCCGCGCCCACCGACGCGTTCGTGAACTACGTCGCGCATCCGCTGCTCAATCTTCAAGTCGGGCAATTTCTTTTGCCGTTCTCGTTCGAAAATCGCATGAGCGACAACACGACGCCATTCATGGAGCGCAACATCGTCGTCCGAAATATCGGCGCGCCCAACCTCCGCGACATCGGGGCGATGGTGTGGGGAGAGCCGCAAAATAGGCTGTTTTATTACTCGGTCGGCGTTTTCAATGGCGACGGCCCGAACCGCTTGAACGCCGACAGTCGCTTCGACGTGTTCGGTCGCGCATTTTTTCGTCCATTCGCGACGCACGGCAGAGGGTCGATCAGAGACGCACACATCGGTGTCTCCGCGCGCGGCGGCTCTCGCGATTCGCGGCTGGTCGGCTACGACATGCCGTCGATGACCACGCAGGGCGGTTACGCATTTTGGAAGCCGACGTATCGCGATTCGACCTCGAAGCTCATTCACATTTTGCCGAGCACGACCCAAGACGCATTCTCTGCCGAGGCCTTCGCGCCGATCGGCCCAATCGATGCGACCGCGGAGATCACGTACGCGGCGAGCGACACGCGCGAAGCGGTTGATGGGTTCCAGCTGCAAAATCAAAATGTGCGACGCGGGGATCTGTCGGGCGTCGGTTGGTACGGACAAGTCGCAGTCTGGGCGGTCGGTGATCGCAGCATCATCGGATTTCCTTCGTATGGTCGACCCACGCATGTCGACCTCGACAAGCCGCCGCCGAATCGTCCGATCCACGCGCTGCAGCTCCTCACGAAATTCGAGCAATTACGTGTACATTACACAGGCAATTCACGCGGCGGAGCCAACGACTCCAAAACGCCGAATGGCGGCGTAAATGTCGACGATTTCGTGATTGGCGCAACGTATTGGGCAACCAAGCATGTGCGCGTTTCTGCGAACTATGGCTTTTACGTCTTCTCGGATCGCGCGCTTTGGCCGGGCACCGGACTCGTCGCAAAAGTCGACGACAGCGCAAAATCCAACGGGCACACGCTGCACGAAATCAGCGCGCGAGTGGGCATTCAGTTTTAGAGCGCTCGGCCTGTCGGCTTCTTGACGATGGGCTCCGGGTGCGTGCTCGGAAAGACGTCCGCTTTGTTTTCCTTGCTGTTCCAGAGCGGGCTCTGTTGCAAGAGCTTCGCGACCAGTGCGGTCCAGCCGGTTTGGTGGCTTGCGCCCAAACCTGCGCCGGTGTCGCCGTGAAAATATTCGTGGAACGTCACGTACTCGGAAAAATGCGGATCGCTATGCGCGAGCTCGAACGTGCCGTCGGCGGGGCGCTGTCCGTTTTCTCCGCGGAGGAAAATGCTGGAGAGACGTCGCGAAATTTCGCAGGCGACCTCCCAGAGGTTCATCCACTTTCCCGATCCCGTCGGGCACTCGACCTTCAAGTCGTCGCCGTAGAAGCGGTGGTATTTTTGAAGCGACTCAATCAAGAGAAAATTCACCGGGAACCAGATCGGTCCGCGCCAGTTCGAATTGCCTCCAAAAAGGCCGGATTGTGATTCGGCCGGTTCGTAACCGACTTTGTGCGTGATGCCGGCGATGGTGATCGAAAACGGATGGTCCTTGTGCACTTTGGAGAGCGCGCGCACACCGTAGTCGGAGAGAAATTCATTTTCGTCGAGCACACGCTCGAGCACGCGCACCAAACGCTCGCGCGACAAGAGCGAAAGAATGTGACGGTCCCCACCCTTCTGCAGGTTCGACGCATGCACCGCAAGCTCAGGACGATTCTCCAAAAACCATTTCATGCGTTTCACGAACGCCGGAAAATGATCGAGCATCTCGGAGTCGATCGTCTCGACCGCGAAGAGCGGAATCAAACCAACCATCGACCTTACTTTGAGCGGAACGTGCTCACCGTTCGGAAGATGCAAAACGTCGTAAAAAAAGCCGTCTTCCTCGTTCCACAATTCGGCACCGGTGCCGCCGTTCATGGCGTCGGCGATGTAGAGGAAGTGCTCGAAAAATTTGTTGGCGACGTCTTGGTACGTGTCGTTCGTGGCCGCGAGCTCGAGCGCGATCGCGAGAAGATTCAGGCAGTACATGCCCATCCAACTCGTGGCGTCGGCTTGCTCGAGCTGACCGCCCGCCGGAAGCGCGCTAGACCGATCGAACACCCCGATGTTGTCGAGCCCGAGAAAGCCGCCTTCGAACACGTTGTTACCGGCCGCGTCTTTGCGATTCACCCACCAAGTGAAATTCAGCATCAGCTTGTGGAAGACCGTTTCCAAAAACGCGCGATCCGGCTCGCCGCTATTTTTCCCTTCGATTTGATACACGCGACGCGCGGCCCACGCGTGCACCGGCGGATTCACATCTCCGAACGACCACTCGTAGGCGGGTAATTGCCCGTTCGGATGCATGTACCATTCACGCGTCAGCAAACAGAGCTGCGCCTTCGCAAACTCACCGTCGACGAGTGACAGCGGCACGGTGTGAAACGCGAGATCCCACGCCGCATACCAGGGGTATTCCCACTTGTCTGGCATGCTGAGAACTTCGCTGTTGTAGAGATGCTTCCACTCGTGATTCCGGCCGCGTTTGCGCTCGGGAGGCGGCGGCGGAAATGCAGTGTCACCACGCAGCCAGCGGTCGACGTCATAAAAATAAAATTGCTTCGTCCAATGCAGACCGGCGAACGCTTGGCGATAAACCGATTTTTCTTCGCCCGACAAAGACGGCGGCATCACAGTGGCGTAAAAGGCGTCGGCCTCGGTGATGCGTAGAGCGAAAATTTCTTCGAACGTCGGGCCCGAGCTTTTCTCGAACGGCACGTCGATGCGCGCGTCCGACAAACGCAGACGAAACACCTTGGATTCGCCTGGTTCCAGCGTCGCCGAAAAATGCGCCGTGGCTTTCGTTCCGCGCTTTCCCGGATTCACGGCCGCAGAATCTTTGTCGACCACGTACGAGTGGAATGCGTCTTTCGCGAACGCCGGGCACGTCGTCGAACCGTAGAGGCGCTTCGTGTTCGTTTCGTTTTCGGTGAAGAGCAGCTCCGGCTTTCCTTCGACGTGCAGCCAGCGTTTTCCCAAATGCTTTTGCTCGCCGGCGATCACCGCGTAGCTGTCGCGTGCCCATTCCGACCAAAATGCGCCATCCGCATCGTCTTTCGTTTCGGTCTGCCAACTCCATGTATTGCGCAACCAAATCGTCGGGAGCACATGCACCGGCGCTTTTTCGGGGCCGCGATTCGTGACCGTGATGCGAATCAAAATGTCTTCGACGTCGGCCTTCGCGTATTCGATCTGAACGTCGAAATACCTATTTTCTTCGAATACGCCGGTATCCCAAATTTGCGTCTCGGGATCGTTGCGGCTTGCTGCACGTGCGCGCTGCCGGAGCTCTTCGTACGGAAAACGCCGTTGCGGATACTTGTAGACTGCACGCGCATAGCTGCAGGTGGGCGTTTGATCGACGTAGTAGTAGACCTCTTTGACGTCCTCGCCGTGATTGCCTTCGGGGCCAGTGAGGCCGAAGAGCCGCTCCTTCAAATACGGGTCTTGCTCGTTCCAGAGCGCGACTGCGAAATTGACGAGCCCGCGGTTGTCGCACATGCCGAGCAGGCCGTCGTCGCCCCAACGATAGGCGCGGGAGATGGCGTCCTCGTGGGTGAAAGATTGCCAGGCGTCGCCGTTCGCTGAGTAGTCCTCGCGGACCGTTCCC
>JBDTFL010000006.1:0-4549 GCA_039937955.1 Polyangiaceae bacterium
TGCTGCTTGCTGACGCAAGAAATGAAACGTCGCGAGCTCGGTCTTGCGCGACGGGTCGGTGAAGAGCTTCACGTCATCTTCCGCCGCATTCGCGGGAAAAAGGCCGTAAACGCCGCGCGCCGTCAAAAGCTTCTTTGCGATGATCTCGTCGAGCAGCGTCTTCGCTTCCGAAAAAATTTGCCGCGCCTGCTCGCCGTATTTCTCGTGATCGAGGATGCGCGGATAGACACCTTTGAGCTCCCACGTGTGGAAGAACGGCGTCCAGTCGATGTATTCGCGCAGCGTCGCCAGTGAGACATCCGAAAAGACTTTGACTCCCGACGCTGCTGGCTGCGCGATGTCTTCCGCGCGCCACGTGATCGGCGTGCGATTCGCGCGCGCTGCTTCGAGGGTGATGAGCTTTTGTTTTGGCCCCGAATGCATGCGCCGCAGCTGCTCGTAGTCGAGTCGATGTTGCTCGATGAACGCCGCGCGACCCTCGTCGCTGAGCAAGCTCGTCGTCACCGGAACGGCACGGCTCGCGTCGAGCACGTGCACCACCGGCTCACTATAAAATGGCGCGATCTTGATGGCAGTGTGCGCGCGGCTGGTCGTTGCTCCACCGATCAGAAGTGGCAGCTTGAACCCTTGACGCTCCATCTCGCGTGCGACGTGCGCCATCTCGTCGAGTGATGGCGTGATGAGCCCGCTCAAGCCTATTAAATCGGCTTTTTCCAATTTCGCGCGCTCGAGAATTTTTTCGCACGTGACCATGACGCCCATGTCGATCACTTCGTAGTTGTTGCAAGCGAGCACGACGCCGACGATATTTTTCCCGATGTCGTGCACGTCGCCTTTGACCGTCGCGAGCACTATTTTTCCCTGCGTTTTGATAACTTCGCCGCGCGAGGCCATCTCTTCTTTTTCCTTTTCCATGAACGGAAAAAGGTACGCGACCGCTTTTTTCATCACGCGCGCGCTCTTCACGACTTGCGGCAAAAACATTTTTCCGGCGCCGAATAAATCTCCGACGACGCCCATGCCGTCCATGAGCGGTCCTTCGATCACTGCGAGCGGTCGCCCGAATTTCGCGCGTGCTTCTTCGGTGTCGGCGTCGATAAACGTGTCGATGCCTTTGACGAGCGCGTGCGAGAGTCGCGCCTCCACAGTGCCTTTGCGCCACTCCTCTTCTTCTTTTTTGGTGGTGACGATACCGCTCGCTTGCGCCTTCAACTTTTCGCCGAAGTCGACGAGTCGTTCGGTCGCATCGGGTCTGCGATTCAAAAGAGCGTCTTCGACCAGCTGTTTGAGCTCGGGCTCAATCTCTTCGTAGACCTCGAGCATGCCGGCGTTCACGATGCCCATGTCCATGCCGGCTTGGATCGCGTGATAGAGAAACGCCGAGTGCATGGCTTCGCGCACCGTGTTGTTGCCGCGGAAGCTGAAGCTGACGTTGGACACGCCGCCGCTGACTTTGGCGTTCGGTAAATTCGCCTTGATCCAACGCGTCGCATTCATGAAGTCGACAGCGTAGTTATTGTGCTCTTCGATGCCCGTTGCGACGGTGAGGATGTTCGGATCGAAGATGATGTCGGACGGATCCATTCCAACGACATCAACCAGTAAGCGATACGCGCGCTCGCAGATACGAATCTTGTCCTCGTAGGTTGCGGCTTGCCCTACTTCGTCGAACGCCATGACGACGACCGCCGCGCCGTATTTCTGGACCTTCCGCGCTTGCTCCAAAAATTTTTCTTCGCCCTCTTTGAGCGAGACCGAATTCACGATCCCCTTGCCTTGAAGGCATTTCAGGCCTGTTTCGATCACTCCCCATTTGGAAGAGTCGACCATGAACGGCACCTTCGCGACCTCGGGCTCGCTGCCGAGCAAGAGCAGAAATCGCTCCATGGCGGCGATACCATCGATCATTCCTTCGTCCATGCAGATGTCGATCACGTTCGCGCCATTCTCGACTTGCTGACGCGCGACGCTCACCGCGGCTTCGTAATTTCCTTCTTTGACCAGCTTGGCGAATTTCGGTGAGCCGGCGACGTTGGTGCGCTCGCCGATCATCATGTAGACGCCTTGCTGCTGCGTGAACGGTTGCGAGCCGGAGAGACGAAGCGGCTTCCACGCGGTTTTCACTTCTTCGTCAGTGGCGTGGTTGGCCCTCGGTACGCGCGGCTCTTTGTGCTCGAGCGCTTTTGCGATCGCCGCGATGTGCTCCGGCGTGTTGCCACAACAACCGCCGGCGATGTTGACCAGACCTGCGTCTGCGAATTCACCGAGATAGCGACCCATGTCGGCCGGCTCGAGATCGAACCCCGTAGCCGCCAGCGGATTGGGCAATCCGGCATTCGGATAACAAGAAATCAGCGAGCTCGATTTCTCGGAGAGCTCTTGGAGAAACGGAAACATCAGATCCGGGCCGAGCGAGCAATTCAAGCCGACCGACAACGGATCGACGTGTTTTACCGCGTTCCAGAGCGCTTCCACGGTCTGCGCGGAGATCATCGTCTCGCCGCCACGACCCACTGCTGCCGAAATTTGAATCGGCAATTTCACGTTGTCCTCGGCGAACACCTCTTCGATGGCGACGATGGCCGCCTTCGCGTTCAGTGAATCGAAAATGGTTTCGACGAGCAGCGTATCGACGCCGCCCGCAATGAGCGCGCGCACTTGGCGCACGTACGCCGATTTCACCTGATCAAAATGCACCACGCGAAAGCCTGCGTCGTCGGCGTCGGGTGAGTTGGAGAGAGAAACGGTGAGCGGCCCAATGGCACCGGCGACGAAACGCTGTTTGCCATCTGCGGATCCGACGCGGTCGGCCCACTCACGACATTGCTTCGCGGATTCGTAGTTGATCTCGTACGCGAGCTCGTTCAAAAAATTGTCGTCCATGATTTTAGCGTAAAAATCAGGGTCTTTTCGCCCGCCGTGCTCGCGCGGGTCATCGACGAAGAATTCGCTCTGCCCGATGTTGGTCGCGCTGAACGTATTGGTCTCGATGATGTCGGCGCCCGCTTCGAGAAAACGGCGATGAATGTCGCCGATCATTTTCGGCTGCGTGAGCGAGAACAAGTCGCCGTTGTTGAGCAGATCTTTCTTCGAGTCTTTGAAGCGATGACTGCGAATGTCGATCTCTTTCATCGCGTACGTGCGGATGGTGGTTCCCATCGCGCCGTCGATGATGGCGATGCGCTTCTTGAGTAGTGCTGCGAGCGGATGAATGGCTGGAGATGTCATGAGCGGATCGCTTTGGCCTTCTTAGAAGACGACTTCTGGGCAATGGAAAGCACGACTTGAAAGTGAGGCTTCTTCGTCTCGCGACAAGCCACGTCGGAGAAAGTGACGTCGAGACCCGAGCGCGTGAGCAAGTTTTTCAGCACGCGCGGAGTGAAACCGGCGTGCCGCTCACCGTAAGGAGTCGTCACCTCGCGTTGATCATGCGCGTCGAGCGTGAGCACGACTACGCGGCCATTCGGGCGGAGCACACGCGCGCATTCGCCCAACGCGCGCTGCGGCTTCTCCGCATAGGTCAGCGTATGGAACAAAAGTATGGAATCGAACGACGCTTGTTTAAAAGGCAATTCATGAACATCGGCAACCAACGCTCTCACGTTGCTCTGATTACCGAGACGTTCCTTCGCCGCGTCGATCATGCGCGCGCTCGCGTCGATGCACGTGAGGGAGCGGCAATGCGGCGCGATAAATCCGGCTGCTGCACCATCACCGGATCCGACGTCGAGCACGTCACCCAAATCCAAAAGCGCCGCCAGCCCGACCGCGAGCGATTGCCACGTGCGACCCGGCGAGTAGTGGCGCTCCATCTCACCCGCGAACGAATCGGGTAGCGCACCTTTGCGTTCGGCGTCGAGATCCGCGAGACGCTTCAAGTCGCCCTCGAGCGTCGGGTCCGACGCGCTTGCCGCTTCGTCGAGGACGGTCTTCGCAGCGTCGGGCAGCGAGTCCTTTGCGAGCGCATAAAACGAGCGCGGGCCATCCCGTCGATCACGAACGAAGCCGCCCTCACGAAGCCGTGCGAGATGGGTTGAAACACGTGATTGCGAAATGCCGGTCACGCGTACGAGATCGGTCACGCTCAGCTCACGCTCGCGGAGGAGCGCACACAAACGAATGCGGCTCTCGTCACCGAGAATCGTGAAGGTATCTACATAGCCAGAGAGGTTCACTTATTCGCCTATCGAGATATCAGGATACCTCTTCGGCCGGGAAAGGACAATTTGCGCTTTTAGGGCGAATTTAGCCTCGAAATCGGATCGCGCCGGGAACGCACTCGACGCTGATCGGCAAGCCCCCGATGGGCTCGCCGTCGCAATCGAGCAAGAAGACTTTGCGGGCCTCTTCGTTGTCGAGGTCCATGGAGATCTTCTCGCAAGAGAAGTGAAGGGTTCCTTCTTTCCCGATGTGCGCGCCATCGTAGATGCGTTGCGAGTTCACGCTGAACGCAATCTTCGATGCGGCGTCGATCGACACGACCTCGAATTTGCCGTCGTCGAGTTTGGCCATGGGTGCGACGTGCATTCCGGACCCGAAGTAGCGACCG
>JBDTFL010000007.1:0-8689 GCA_039937955.1 Polyangiaceae bacterium
ACCATCGTTCCTTTGAGCTTGCTGGGCGTCGGACCTTGTCCCATCGACGGCGGAGCCGTACCTGGTGCGCCGGGTGCGCCTGGCGGAGCTCCCGGTGCGCCCGCGGCTGGACGCGGACCCGTCGGCGCGGTCATGTCGGGCATGTTGTTCATCAACATGGTCCCTTTGAATTTCGGCGCGGCGGCCCCTTTCAGGTTGAACCCGCATTTGCCGCAAGTCACCGCTGTATCCGGGTTCTGGGTGCCGCAATTCGGACAAAACACGTGGAGCTCCTCCGCCAGGTAGCGCGCAGACTTGCCGCGCGTCTAAAAAATGGGCCGCGAATTCGCGCAGCCATCCGTTGAAACGGGCGCGAGCATACAGGCCCCACGCAAGAATCCTCAAGCCATTTACGCCGTGTGTGTGCATCGCCTGCCCGGACGCGTTCGTGGCCCGCTCGCTAAATTTTGATCGGCTTTTGATCGGCTTTTGATCGATAGATTGGGCGGATGGGACAGACACCCGATCCGAAGACTCTCGCGCTGGACGTCGAGACCGCCATCGAGCACGCACGATTTGCCGACGCGATAGCTCTTCTCAACGATGCAGGAGCCGACTCACCACCGCTGAATTTGTTGCGTGCACGCGCGCTCTACGGCCTCGAGCGATTTCCGGCGGCGATGAACGAGGTGAACGCGCTGCTCGACGGCAAGCTCGACGCGAGGCTGCGGCTTCGCGCGCGATCGGTACACCTGCGTTTGATGGGCGTGATGTCGCGAACCGAAGACGCGCTCGCGATCGCGATCGATCTCGCGCGTGATGCCGACGACGCCAGCGCGTTCGAAGATGCCGCCGACGCGCACACAGAAGCCGCTTGGCTTTACGGCCGCATGCGATGTCGACCGCTCGCCGAAGCGCGAATCACACGCGCGCGCGCGCTCGCCGAAAAAGCGAAAGCCGCCAACAACCAAGACGAGCCGGATTTTTTGGCGCGTGACATCGACCTCATCGAAGCCTTCGTCTTCATGCAGTTCGACGAACGCAAGCTCGCGCTGGAGGCGTATCGGCGCGCGCGCGAAATCGAGGGACAATCCGCCAAGATCGTGAGGATCAAGCGAGCGGCAACCGTGGGCCTCGCGCGCATTCATTATTTGCTCGGCGAGTTCGAGGCTGCGCATGCAGAGCTCGAGGCGCTGCGTCCGTTCGCGGCGTCGGACATGCGCTCGCGTCGTGGGCTCATCGAAGTTTTGTCGGCCGAAAAGAAATGGAGCGAGGTGGCATCGCTCTACGCCGAGCTTCGCGCTGCTTCTCCAAAATCGAGCTACTCGGATTCGGACGATCTCTCACACGCGCTCGCGCTTTATCGCGCCGGAGATTTCGACGCCTCACGAAAAGCGTTCGGCGCCATCGTCAGCAACTCCGACGACGCACGTGACACACGCACCATCGAAGCGCGATCGATCGGCGAAAAATTGGCGCGCCCCAACGCTCGCGATCTCCCGAAAAAACGGCTCTACGCGTTCCCATCGGTCGCGCAGCTCCGCAATCATTGTGGTCCAGCATCATGCGAGCTCTATCTCCGATTTTTCGGAATCACGGCCGCGCAAATCGAAATCGCGCGCGCGATCAAATTTCCGGACGGCGGTACACCCGTCTACCGGATGCGCAATTATTTGGAGCACGCCGGATTCGAAGCGCGACGAATCGAAGCTGAATTACCGGTGCTTCGTAAGCTGATCGATCTCGATATCCCGGTGATCCTCGAAGAAGATTATTCGGCGTCGCGTCACGTTGCGGTGGCGATTGGCTACGACGACGCGCGCGGAATTTTGGAGGTCCAAGATCCGATGACGCACGCGGTGCGCGAGACCTCGTACGAGGAATTGGCCAAAATTCAGGCATTTTCGAACGCGGGCGCGCTCATCGCAGTGCCAACCAACAAGCCCGAGATGAGCAAAGCGCTCGACGCTGGAGGCATTCTCGATTGCGAATACATCTCGCTCGTCGACCGCGCGTGGGCGCTCTTCGACGAAGAAAAATTCGAGCTCGCAGACAAGCTCGTCGAAAATTCGCAACAGCTACGCCGCGACTACGAGCTGTCGTGGATCTACAAATTCCAACGCGCGATGCGCGAGGTCGAAAAATCTCCGGGCGCCGAAAATCGCGTCAAGCTGCATCGCATCGTCGCGGAGGCCGAAGCGATTTGGCCCGACGACGAATGGCCGAAAGCGCTCCACGGCGACGTCGCGTATTCGGAAGACCGCTACGGCGAAGCGCTGATCGCGTTCGAAGAGGCGCGAGATCGTGACGCGAATGATCCGTCGAATTGGTCGAAGATTGCCGATTGTCAGATGGCGATGGGTGATTTGAATGGCGCGAAAGCGTCATTGATTTCGTGTTTGTCGCGTGACCCCTCACATTCGCGCGCAACCGAGAATTTGGCTTATATTTACGCGGAACAGAACGAGCTGACCCGCGCAACTCTATTGAACGACATTGCCCTGAGCACGAGACCGAACAATCCCTTCAATCACGGCGTTCATAGGAGCATTCAGCTGAGTCGTCGCAACTTCGAAGCGGCCTGCAAAGATTGGGAAAAAATGCGCGCGCTCGATCCGCCGCGCGCAGACCGCAATTTGATCTCGCACGTGCGCACACTCTGCAAGATGCGCCGGTTCGAAGAGGCGGAGACGCTTTTGCGCGACGCCGCCGGCAAAAAGGACTCGCGGCAACAAGATTGTCTGACCGAGCTCGGTTACGTTTTTTACAAAGCTGGCGAATGGACGAAGGCAATCGCCGCTGCCGACGAGCTCATGCAAGTCGATCATCTCGGCTCGGTGGGACCGGCGCAGCGCGGCGCCGCGAAGCTCGGCTCGGGTGATTTCGCAGGCGGTATGGCGGACATCGACGAGTCGCTGAAACGCTTTCCGGCGCTGTCGTGGGCCCTCCACAAACGCGGTCGTGCGTTGATCGAAAAAGACATCGAGCGCGCCATTGGAGCACTCAGCGCATCGATCACGCTGTCGCCCGACGTCGCGGAGACGCGTTACGATCTTGCGCGCGCGTTCGAAGCGGTGCGTTGCTCGGCGGCGTCGATTCACCTGAAAAAGGCCGCGGAAACGGGTGATTTGAACGAGAGCGAGCTCACGAACGTGGGCGCGCTTTTGGTGTCGATGGAAGGCGGAAGGCCCGCGAACAATTTCTTCACGACGCTCGAGCAGATGTTTCCGAACGACATCGCGATTCGTCGTGCGCACGTGAAGCTGCTCCTCGAATCAGTTTGGATGCCGGCCTCCGGATTCGATGCGCTGAAAGCCATTGCGCGCATCGCGCCGAACGACTCGTTCGGAAAGCTCGGGCTCGGGCTCGTCGAGATTCGACGCGGCATGGACTTCGAAGCTGACGGCGAAATCTTGGCGCGCGCCGCGATCGCCGAAATAGAAGCGGATCCCTCCACCGCAAAGCTGATCTTTCCGCGCCAGATCCTCGCGACCGAGCTTGCCGCGATCGCGCGGCACGAAGTGGTGATCGAGCTCCTCGCGAAATCCTCGGGCGATTACATCGACGCACGCTTGCAAATCGGGTCGCTCATTCCACTCGGACGTTTCGACGAGGCCGAAGCGAAAATCACCGCTTTTGAAGCCAAATACGGCCGCGACGGCAAACCCTCCGCGTCTGGCGTCATGCTCCGCTTCAAAGTCGCCAACGCAAAAAATGATTACGCGAACGCGCTCGAGATGGCGAAGGCCTCCGGAAAAATTTCCGGCGAGCGCAGCGACGACGGGCGACTCGACGACTGGGAAGTGGAGCAATTCAAAGGGCTGCTCGCGCTCGGAAAAACCGACGAGGCGATCTCGTTCGGGCTCGCGCAAGCCGGCGACGGCAACAGCTTGGGAAGGCTCGCCTACGCCGCCATCGGACAACGAAGCATCGGCGTCGCAAAAAAGCTCGCTGAGGACACGTTGCGACTTGACCCTCATGAGGCTTACGGATTTTACGTGCTCGGCCGCGTTGCCGAGCTCGAAGGCAAGCTCGCGGAAGCGAAAAAATTCTTCGAGCAAACCGGAGATGCGGCGCGCGGCTGGCACGTGTGGGCCGAGGAGCTCGCGCGCATGTCACTTTCCGAGGGCGACATGAAATCGGCAGAAAAATACGCGCTTTTGGCGATCGAACGCGGCGGGCACACGTGCTTCAACGCGCTCGGCTTGCTCGCCGAAACGCATTTTCTCGCCGGAAAAATCGACCAAGCAAAGAAGGTCGCTGCACGTGCCGGACGCTTCGGACTGAACGTGCGTGGCGAATCGGAGGACATTCACGGCGTCGTCGCGCTCGTCGATGGAGAGCACGATCGCGCGCGTCAGCTGTTCGACGTGTTCTTGGCGAAGCCGAACGCCGCAAGCGCGGTCGATCGCAAACGCATCGATCAAGTGTGGGGCGCCCGCAGTCGCCTGAGCTGAGCCCGAGCCGAGATCACGTCTAGAGGAGAGCCGAGAATTGACACCTTGACGCCTGTCCATCGTCGCCACTAGTGTCTGCGCGGCATTTCCCTAAAAAGCCCGATTTTTTCGCGCTTTTCTCCTGCTCCCCCACCCTGCTGCCACGCCAGACCCGATGCCCTTCGCTTTGTCCGCCGATCGCGACCGCGAGCTCGACGAAATTCTGACTCGATATCCAACGAAAATGGCGGCGTGCCTTCCGGCGCTCCATCTCTGCCAAGCGCAGGAGGGTTGGATTTCCGAAGAAGTCATCCAGTGGGTCGCCCACCGCCTCGACTTGCCGCCGGCGCACGTGAAAGGCGTCGTCACTTTCTACACGCTCTTCAATCAGAAGCCGGTCGGCAAGCACCAGGTTTGGGTCTGCCGCACTCTGCCCTGCGCGCTGCGCGGCGCTGATTCGATCTTGCATCAATGCGAGAAGAAGCTCGGCATCCACGAAGGCGAAACGACCGCCGACGGCAAGGTCACGTTGAAGACTGCAGAGTGTCTCGCGAGCTGCGGCACCGCGCCGATGATTCAAGTGGACCAGGAATACTTCGAGAACCTGACGACCGAAAAACTCGACGAGATTTTGGGAAGGCTCACCTCCTAATGCTTCGCGCAACCAACTATCTCACCAAGCTTTACGACGAGCCCAAAGGCTGGACGCTGTCGCTTTACGAGCGCGAGCTGCAAGGCTATCAAGCGGCAAAAAAAGCCCTTTCGATGACGCAGGCGCAAGTCGTCGACGAAGCGAAGAAGATGAACATCCGCGGTCGTGGCGGCGCAGGCTTCCCGATGGGCGTGAAGTGGAGCTTTATGAAGCCCATAGCCGACAACCGGCCGGGCGCGCCGGCCGGAGGAATGAAGCCCGCATATTTCGTGATCAACGCCGACGAAGGCGAGCCGGGCACGCACAAAGATCGCACGCTCATGGAGCTGAATCCGCATGCATGCATCGAAGGATGCATCATCGGCTGCTACGCGATCGGCGCGCACATCGCGTACATCTACGTTCGCGACGAATTGCATCTCTCGAAAGCGCGCTTGAACGGCGCCATCCAAGAGGCACGCGAAAAGGGTTATCTCGGCCAGACGCCGTTCGGATCGTCGTACCCGATCGAGGTGCACGTGCATTCCGGCGCGGGCGCGTACATCTGCGGCGAAGAGACGAGCATGCTGAACTCGCTCGAAGGTCGCCGCGGCGAGCCGCGCTTGAAACCGCCGTTTCCCGCGCAAGCCGGCGCATTCGGTTGCCCGACCACGGTGAACAATCTCGAAACCATCGCCGCCGTGCCGACCGCGCTGCTGATGGGCGGCGAGGAGTTCTCCAAGCTGTCAGCGCTCCACGACGTGAAAGACGGCGGCGTTCGTTTGTTCGGCATCAACGGACACGTCAAAAAACCGGGCATTCACGAGCTCGCGGTCGGCGTCACGTTGCGCGAGCTCATCTACGATCTCGGCGGCGGAATCTTGGGCGACAAGGAATTGTTCGCCGTCATTCCTGGCGGATCGTCCACGCCGGTCTTGCGCGCCGACGAAAAAGTGCACGCACCCGACGAAAAAAGCCCGATTCACCAATGGCACGGTCAAAGCGTTTTGGATGTTCCGCTCGGCGTCGACACCTTCCGCAGTTTGGGAACGATGCTCGGAACCTGCTGCGTGACCGTCATGGCCGAAGGCACCTGTCCGGTTTTGGCGATGCAGAATTTGATGCGCTTTTATCGCCACGAGTCGTGCGGGCAATGCACGCCGTGTCGCGAAGGCAGCGCATGGCTATTCCGCACTGTCGACAAAGTTTTGGACGGTAAGGCGAGCATGGCGGAGCTCGACGAGCTCCACGACATCGCGAACAACATCATGGGCAACACCATCTGCGCGTTCGGTGAAGGCACCGCGATGCCCGCGCTTGCCTTCTTGAAAAAATACCGCTCGCACTTCGAAGATTACGTGAACGGCAAACGCAAACGCGCAGACGCCACGTTGCTCGTCTCGCTTTCGCCAGACGACGAGGACACGCGCGGACACATGCGATTGCCCGCGTCGGCCATCAGCGACTCATGACGAACGCACGGCTGAACCAAGCGAGGAACCAGCAATGATTCTCGGTCAAATCTACTTCGGCGTGATGGCGCTGCTCTCGATTGCGGGCGCATTGCTCACCGTGTTTGCGCGCAATCCAATCCGCGCGGCGATGGGCCTTCTTCTTCTCATCTTGAGCATCGCCGGTTTGTTCTTGGCGCTCCACGCAGAGTTCCTCGCGGCCATTCAGCTCATCGTCTATGCAGGCGCCATCACCGTCCTCTTCTTGTTCGTCATCATGCTTCTCGGTCCAGACGCCACACCGCCGCGTGACAACAAAGGGCAGATCGTTCGCGCCACTGGTAGCGCGCTCTTCGCGATCCTGTCGGCGGGCGCGATGACGCTCGCGTGGCGCGCATCGCACTTCCCTGCGCTTCCAGGTGTCGATCACGATTTCGGCAGCGTCGGCGCCATCGGTCGCGCGCTCTTCACCGACGACGTCACGCCGTTCGAGCTCTCCAGCGCATTGCTCCTGGTCGCCGTGGTCGGCGCAGTCGCCGTCGCTCGAGGAAAACAGGGTGTTCACAACATGTCTGCGTCCAGCAAGAGCGAGCCGTCATGATTCCGATCACCTATTACGTGTTCTTGTCTGCCATTCTTTTTTCGATCGGCGGTGTCGGATTTCTCTGGAATCGCAACGTCCTCATCACGCTCATGAGCATCGAGGTGATGCTCAACGCCGTGAACCTCGCGATGGTCGCGTTCAATCGCATTCACACCTCGGTGGATTCCGCGCCCGCGCACACCGGTCAGCTGTTCGCATTTTTTCTGATCGCCGCTGAAGCCGCCGAGGTCGCCGTCGGTTTGGCGATCGTGCTGTCGCTCTTCCGTTTGAAGCGCACCGTGCGCTCCGACGAAGCCGACCTGCTTCGCAATTGACACCCTGGACGCGACGCAAGCCTGGTCGCACTTTCAATCGCTCCTTCACTGACCTCACTTACGGACCTTCCGAAATATGAGCGCGCTCTTTCCCACCGATGATTACTCGCTGATCGCGATCATCCTTCTTTGCCCGCTGCTTGGCGCATTCGTGAACGGCATCTGGGGCAAGCGTCTCGGCAAGCCCGCCGTGAAGTTGATGGCGCTCGCCGCGATGGCCGGAAGCTTCTTCGCCGCCGTCATCACGTTCGTCGGCCTCGCGTATCAAGGTGGCGAGCACGACCACGTTCGCCTGACCTGGACCGCCTGGGAGTGGATGCACACCACCGGCGGGATGCTCCAGTCTCCGGTCGCGATCGACATGCGCTTCAGCGTCGACGCGCTCAGCGGCACGATGATGTTGATCGTCACCGGCGTCGGCTTCCTCATTCATCTCTACGCCACCGCGTACATGGCGGACGACCCGGGTTTCGCGCGGTTCTTCGCGTACATGAACCTGTTCATCTTCGCGATGTTGGTCCTGATCCTCGGCGACAACATGCCGGTCATGTTCGTCGGTTGGGAAGGCGTCGGCCTCTGCTCGTATCTGTTGATCGGTTTTTGGTACGAGCATTTGCCGAATGCGACGGCCGGAAAAAAAGCCTTCATCGCGAACCGAATTGGCGATTTTGGGCTGATTTGTGCGATGTTTTTACTTGTACATTACACAGGCTCGCTGGACTGGGTCGGCATGTCGAGCGGCGCGCATTCGCTCATGGACACGCCGTCCGACGCCTACCAAATCCACATCTGGCCGCCCGGCGGCGGGACTTATCCGGATCTCCACGTCGGGTTCACCATCCCGCTCCACTATTTGAATCCGACGCACAACGGGGTTCCGGCGCCGCTCACGATGACCGCGGCCACCGCGGTTGGTCTCGCGCTGCTTCTCGGATGCACCGGCAAGAGCGCACAAATTCCGCTCTACGTTTGGTTGCCGGACGCGATGGCTGGCCCGACGCCGGTCTCCGCGCTCATCCACGCCGCGACCATGGTCACGGCGGGCGTCTATCTCATCTGCCGCATGTCGTTCGTGTTCGTGCTCTCGCCGTTCGTCATGGCGATGATCGCGGGCATCGGAGCTGCGACGGCGATTTTGGCGGCATCGATCGCGCTCGTACAAAACGACATCAAAAAAGTTCTCGCGTACAGCACCGTGAGCCAGCTCGGCTTCATGTTCATCGGCGTTGGCGTCGGGGCATTCACCGCTGGCTTCTTCCACGTCATCACGCACG
>JBDTFL010000008.1:0-16382 GCA_039937955.1 Polyangiaceae bacterium
GAATGAGCGCCGTCAAATTTCCGATCACTTCGATCTCTGGCTCGACGTAAACGAGCGCCGGTTTCACGCTCGGCGTGGGGCTTGGGCTCGGCGGCGCATTTTGAAGATGCGCGTGAACACCCGAGAAATCGGCTCGAAATGCGATCCAGGTGGACAGCGCGCTGTCGAGCTCGGCGCCTCGAAACGCGGCAGTCCGCGATGCCGCGAGCGCGCTCCTCGAAACGGAAGGCGCGAGCATCGATCCCACGACGTCAAGCGACGACGAATAGATCGACGTGTGACGATCGCGCGGACGCGACAAGAACAGCGCCGAGAGCTGTCGCGAATATCCGGCGAGCTTGTTGTCACCACGTGCGGTGATCTGACTGAGCGCCTCGTCACTACCGAGCCACACCGCAACGTCGAGCGCACTCGGCATTGCACGAAGAGGCACCGCAGGCGCGACGAGATTTTGCATCGCGACGCCGTCGAGCGGAGCTGCAGATGGAAGGACACGCACCGACGGACCGCTCGTTTCACCATCGAGCAATTTCGTTTTCGTGGCATTGCGAGCCGCTCTACGCAGCTTGTCGATGCGCACGACGTTGGCGATGGTGGTGCCGTCGGTCAGATCGATTTTTGCAGACGGCGTCAATGCGGCGAGTGATTGCAGATCGAGCGCATCGCTTGATCCAGCCAAAAAATGCTCGATCGCGAGCACTTGGTTCAAATCGGCAGCGGCCTTCGTGTCCACGCGCGGATCGGTAGCGCGCGCCAGAAGCAGCGCTGCCGCAGTTGCGGTTCGCACTTTCGAGACATCGAGCTGTGGAGCAGTGTCTTCGGCTGCACCCACGGCGAACGGCGCGAGCGCCAGCCACGCGCGCATCTGCAGCATCGCGTCGCTCGGAAATGCGCGATAGTCGATCGGCACTCCGAACAGCGCGCTCCTCTGAATTTTCGCGCGCGCCGCGATTGCGATTTTCTCGCGACCGATGACGTCGCTCAAATCGGCGGGCGGCACGTACGACGTGCTGTTCAGCGCCTGCGCCACCGCGACGAATCCGAGCGCCACGCGATACGGCGCGATCAAATTACTCGAGGCACCTTTTCGTTCGCCCGCGAGGTGCGCTTCGACGCGCGATAGAAAGTCGAGAATGAGCGGCTTCTCGGCATGCTCCATGGATTCCGAAACCGCCACGAAAACAGCCAGATTCGCGAGCTCCGCGAGCGCATCGAGGGTGATGACGACCGGCACGTTCCCTTCTTCTAAATCGGTGTAGAATGCACCCATATGATTTCGAACGCGCGCGTTCGGAGTCACCACGAAGCCGTCGCGCAAGAGGGATGCTTTGGCAGACGGCGCCAGCGCAGTGAAAAGCGGCGCCGCACCTTCTTCACGAATCAGATCCGCCTCGTCGATCGGAAGCGTGGGCGGCGTGATGTCGGGGTCGTAACTGATCGCAACGCCTTGCCAATACGATGCGGCATTCGCGGGCGGCGCCGGACGCGCCACCGTTCGCCGCGCGGTCTGCGAAGAATGCGGCGTCAGATTGGATGGACGGACCCCACACGCCGCAAGCGTCACGACCAGAGCCGTCGTCATCGATGCGAATCGAAAGCCGAGAGCCACGATCGCTCGTTATCATGTGATGCAAAGGCATGCGCCCCGTTTCATTTTTTTCGCCCTTTCGCGGTCCATTTATCCGCGTCGTCGCGCTGGCGATATTTTCGATCGGCGGCGCGCTTTGGGCCCTCGTTCGCTATTACACGCACCCCCACCAGCCCATGGTCGTTACGGTTCCACGACCGGCGCCGACCTTCGACGCGGACGCTGGCGAAATCGAAGTGCCGCCGGAGTTTTTGGAGAGCGCCGACCACACCGATTGAGCGCGTGCTAGCCGATCGCCAAAACGGCTGAAAATCCCGGGCGCCGTGCTACATGTGCGCGCAGAGCCGTGAAAGAAGAGACTCTCGTCATCCACGAAATTTACGCGAGCATCCAAGGCGAATCCACGTTCGCCGGGCTGCCGTGCACGTTCGTTCGAACGACCGGCTGCAATTTGCGTTGCTCGTGGTGCGACACGCCGCAGGCATTTTATGGCGGTACGCGCATGACGCGCGCAGAGGTGCTCGCGCGCGCTCTCGAAACGGGAACGGATTTGGTGGAGCTCACGGGCGGCGAGCCGCTGCTCCAACCGGCGACCATTCCCCTTTTGCGTGAGCTCTGCGACGCGGGAAAAACCGTGCTTCTCGAAACGAGCGGCGAAGCGGACATAGCGGCGGTCGATCCACGCGTGCACAAGATCATGGACTTGAAGGCGCCCGGCTCAGGCGAGTCCGCGCGCAACCGTTGGTCGAACCTCGAGCACATCACAGCGAACGACGAGCTGAAGTTCGTGCTGTCGGATCGCGCCGATTACGAGTGGATGCGTGCCGTCTTGGCGGAGAGGTCTCTGGTTTCGCGCACACCGAAGGTGCTCGCCAGCACTGTCTTCGGAAGGCTCGCGCCCAAGGATCTCGTGGCGTGGGTGCTTGCCGACAAACTTCCGGTGCGGGTGCAAATCCAAATGCACAAGGTCATTTGGTCCCCCCAAGCCCAAGGCGTCTAAAAGAGACCTTGGCGCGCCCGGTCACTCTCACGGCCAAGGCAACAAGGCAAATAGCGAGGACGCAAAGGTAAAGGTAGGACACTTGTTGCGCGCGAGGATTGAAGTCGCGCGCGAAGGATGCGATCACCATTATTGAGCCATGTCTCGCCTCGCAGTAACGATGACGGTGTACGGCCGATCCGATGTGGGCAGCGTTCGCACGAACAATGAGGACGCCCTCCTCATTGCCGACGCCACGAACGCAAGCCAGCTCGGCATCGGTGAGCTCGGCTCGACCGCGCTCGGTGGAAAGCAAATGCTGCTCGCCGTTTCCGACGGGATGGGCGGCGAAAATGCCGGCGAGGTTGCGAGCGCGCTGACGCTCGAGGCCATGCTCCGCACGCTCCCATACGCGCTGAGCCAAAGCTTCGCGGTCGACGCATTGCGCGCGAGCATCGATCAAGCGAACGTCGAAGTTTCCGAGGCGGCGCACACGCCTGGACGTGAAGGCATGGGCGCAACGCTCGTTGCCGCGCTCGTGCACGACGACTTCGTCACCATCGCCGGCGTCGGCGACTCACGCGCTTATTTGCTGCGCACGCCCGGAACACTCGCACGTCTCACGCGCGATCAAAGCTACGTACAAGCGATGATCGATCGCGGCGAGATGACCGAAGAAGAAGCGGCATTTTCTCCGCAAAAAAACGTCATTTTGCAGGCCATCGGTCGTATGCCGGCGCTTTCATTGCCGCTGTCGCAGCTCGAGCTTCGTCGCGGCGACATTCTACTTCTGTGCAGCGACGGCCTGACCGGCGAGGTCGAGGACGGCCTCTTGCGTGAGATTTTGATGAGCGCGCCTTCGGTCGACGTCGCATGCGAGCGATTGATCGAGGTCACCAACGCGCACGGTGGTCGCGACAACGTGACGTGCATCGTCGCGGTCTTCAACGGACCCGGCCTCGCACCCGCCGTGCACAACGAAGACATCGAAGACACGCTTCGTATCGTCAACGCGACCTGAGCCTCTGGACGCCTGCGCGTAGCTCGGCTTCTGGACGCGGAATTTTACTTCGTGAACGTCATGTACGTTGCGACGTCTTCTTGCGATCCAAGAATGAGCGGCGTGCGTTGGTGCAGCTCTTTCGGTTGGATATCCAAAATGCGCTCGGTGCCGCTCGTTGCCGCTCCGCCGGCGCGCTCGAAAATGTACGCCATCGGGTTCGCCTCATAGAGCAAACGCAGCTTGCCTTTGGGGCTCTTGGTGTCCGCCGGATACGCGAAAATACCGCCTTTAATCAGCGTTCGGTGTGCGTCTGCGACGAGTGAGCCGACGTAGCGTGAGCCGTACGGAAGATTATTTTCGGCGTCGTCGCTCTTGATGTGCGCGTTCCATTTCTGAACGCCGGGCGACCAGCGCGAATGATTTCCTTCGTTCACCGAATACGAATTTCCGCGCGTCGGGCAGCGAATATTCGGCCGTGAGAGAAAAAATTCTCCGACGTTCGGATCGAGCGTGAACGCGTCGACGCTTTGGGGAGTCGCCAGAACGAATTCGGTTTGCGGTCCGTAAACGGCGTAACCCGCGGCGACGATCTCTTTGCCCGGCTGCAATGCGTCGTGAAGCGAAGGCACGAGCTCACCAGCTTGACGACGAAGCACCGCGAAAATAGTGCCGATCGAAACGTTGGTGTCGATGTTGGAGGAGCCGTCGAGTGGGTCGAACAAAACTACGTAACGGCCCGACGCTTCCGCGAAGCGTGCTTGCTCGAGCTCTTCGCTCGCGACGATTCCGCAGTGACCGCTGCGCTCGAGGACGTTCACGAGCACGTCGTTTGCGTACTGATCGAGCTTCTGCACAGCCTCGCCTTGCACGTTCGTTTCGCCGGTGTAACCGAGCATGTTGGCGAGCCCGGCAGCACGTACGCGCGTGTTGATGATGCGAATGGCGAGCGAGATGTGATTGAGCAGCGAAGTGAATTGGCCGGTCGCACCGGGCGCGGCGCGCATACAAATGAGAACGTGCTCGCGCAGCGTGGTGCCGATGCCGGACTGCGCATTGATGCGAATGGATTCGGACATGAGTGTGGCCCCCGCGATGCAGACTACACGCGTTCGAAGAGACCGGCCGCGCCCATTCCGCCGCCGATGCACATCGATACGACTGCGAATTTTCCGCCGCGGCGCTTCAACTCGTGGAGCGCTGTTGCGGTGAGCTTGGCGCCGGTGCAACCGAGCGGGTGTCCGAGCGCGATCGCGCCGCCGTTCACGTTCACTTTGTCTTCTGCGATGCCGAGCTCTTTCACGCAGTAGCTGGCTTGGCTCGCGAACGCTTCGTTGATCTCGAAGAGATCGATGTCTTTGACGGTGAGCTTCATCTTCGCGAGCAGTTTGCGAATGGCCGGAACCGGACCGATTCCCATGATCGCCGGATCGACGCCGACCGTCGTGAATTGCCGTAAAATACCGAGCGGTTTGATTCCGAGCGAATTTGCTCTGTCACGCGACATGAGAAGCGATGCCGCTGCGCCGTCGGAGAGCGGCGAAGAATTTCCGGCAGTGACCGAGCCGGTCGCCGAGAAAACCGGCTTGAGCGAGGCGAGGCCTTCCGCGGTCGTGTCGGGGCGAATCATTTCGTCGGTGCGGAACTCGAACGTCTTGCGTTCGTGACCGTCGAAACGAATTCCGTGAACGGTGACGATCTCGTCTTCGAATTTTTTCGATTCACGCGCGGCGCTCGCCTTCTTCTGGCTGTTCAACGCGAACGCATCTTGCTGCTCGCGCGTGACGCCGAATTTCTTCGCGACGTTTTCTGCCGTGATTCCCATCGGTGTGTAGACGGTCGGAAAATGCGCGATGGCTTCAGGCGACGCGGACAACTTGTTTCCGGTCATCGGCACCATCGTCATCGACTCGACACCGCCCGCAATCACGATGTCGTAGCTGCCCATCAAGATGCTCGCTGCGCCGGTGGCGATCGCCTGCAGTCCGCTCGAGCAAAATCGGTTGACCGTTTGCCCGCCACATTCTTCGGGCAAACCGCCCAAAAACCCCGCGACGCGCGCGATGTTCAAACCCTGCTCACCCTCAGGCATCGCGCAGCCCAACACCAAATCTTCCACGTCGCCCGGCTTCACCTGCGGATTGCGCGCGAGGAGCGCTTTGATGACCTCACCTGCGAGCTCGTCCGGGCGCTTGAGCGCGAGCGAGCCTTTGTGTGCACGACCAACAGCCGAGCGAACTGCGTCAACGATCACGATTTCCATAGTTGGTATTTCCTTTTTCTTAGTTGGTAATCGCTACTCGCTAATTACGAAGCGGTTTGTTGTTCATCAGCATGTACTGCATGCGCTCTTGGGATTTCGGCTCGCCGCACAGGCTCACGAAGGCTTCGCGTTCGAGCTCGAGCATCTCCGCTTCGGTTACCGGTTTGGATGCGCCACCAGCGCCGCCGCACAAAACATTCGCGAGCTTTCGCGCAATCAGCGCGTCGTGCTCGCTCGCGTATCCGCCAGCAACGAGCGTGTCGACCATCATGCTCAACGTTGCGACGCCGTTCTCTCCCGGCAAGACGTACGAACGCGGCGCCGGCGGGTGATATCCGGAATTCGCGAGGCCGAGAACGCGCGCTTTTGCATCTGAAAGCTGACGTGCTCTGTCGAACGAGACGCCGTCCGTCCATCGGAAATAACCGTACGATTTCGCTTCGACCGCGCTCGTGGCGATCTTCGCGAGCGCGATATTTTTGAAGGTCTGCGTGACTGCGTCGTACGTGTTGACCGTCGTGCCGTCCGGAATGTTTTCGAGCGCACGCCACAGCATGTTCATGGTGCCTGCGCCGCCCGGAATCAGACCAACACCGACCTCGACGAGGCCCGCATACGTTTCTGCGGCTGCTTGAACACCGTCTGCTGCAAAACAAAGCTCGAGACCTCCGCCGAGCGTCATTCCGTACGGTGCTGCAATCACCGGAACGCGCGCGTACTTCAAACGCTGCGTCGCCTCTTGATAGCCGCGGACCATATTTCGAATTTGGTCCCACTCTTTATTTGCGCCGGCCATGACGACGAGCATCAAGTTCGCGCCGACCGAAAAATGCTCGCCTTCGTTGAAGATCAAAAGGCCGTTGAAATCTTTTTCTGCGCGGGCTGCGGCGTCGTGGAGTGATTGGATCGCGTCCGGATCCAAGCTGTTCGCTTTCGTTTTGAACGTGAGCCCGAGGATGCCGTCGCCCAAGTCCCAAGCTTCGGCGCCGTCATTTTTGAGAACGGGCGCGCCACCTTTGCGCATCGCAGAAAGCTTGATTTCTCGAGGGTCCGTGACGAGCTTGACGTACTTGCCTTGGAGCGGCTCGAACACGCTGCCGTCGTCTTTGTAGAACGACGTGGCACCCGACGCCTTCATTTTCAAAATCGATTCCGGAACCTTGATGCCGTCTTTTTGCATGCGGTCGAGCGTCTCGACGAAGCCGAGCGCGTCCCAAACCTCGAACGGCCCGAGCTCCCAGTTGTAACCCCACTTCATCGCGTCATCGATCGCGGTGATGCTGTCGGCGATTTCACCGAGACGACGTGCCGAGTACGCGAGCGACTTCGAGAGAACTTTCCACGCGAACGATCCGGCCTTGCCCGGATCCGCGACGAGCTTTCGGACGCGCTCTTTCGGATCTTCAATCTTCGAGATCGATTTCGTGACCGCCTTGATCGACTCGTCTCCGCCCTTCGGACGGTACGCGAGCGTCTTCGGGTCGAACGTCTCGATCTCCTTGTTTTTCCCACGTTTGAAGAAGCCACCCTTGGTTTTGTCGCCGAGGATTTTCTTCTCCACCATCGTGCGGATGTATTGCGGGACCTTGAAGACCTCGCGATCTTCGTCCTCGGTCAGCGCCGCGTAACAGTTGTCTGCGACGTGCAGCAGCGTGTCGAGTCCAACGAGATCTGCGGTACGGAAGCTCGCGCTCTTGGGGTGCGCCATCGGCGTTCCGGTGATCGCGTCGACGTCTTCCGGCGCCAGACCATCTTCGATCATCTGGTGAATGCCGCCCATCATCGCGTGTGTGCCGATGCGGTTGCCGACGAAGTTCGGCGTGTCTTTTCCGAAGACGATTCCTTTGCCCAAAACGTCGCGACCGAATTTCGCGATGGTGTCCGCCGTTTTCGGATCCGTGTCCGGTCCGACGACCAGCTCGAGCAGCTTCATGTAACGAACCGGATTGAAGAAGTGCATCACCAAAAAGCGCTTTTTAAAGCCTTCGGTGCGTCCCTTCATCATGTCGTGGATGCGCAGACCGCTGGTGTTCGACGCCACGATCGCGTGCTCCGGCAAAATCTTTTCGAGCTTCTCGAACAGCGCTTGCTTCACGTCGAGCTTCTCGATGACCGCTTCGATCACGAGGTCGCAGTCGTTGAGCCGGCTGAGATCGTCTTCGGTGTTTCCGATCTCGACGAGCGTCGCGTTCTGTTTCGTGAAGAACGCCGCGGGTCGCGATTTGAGCGCGTTGTCCAAACCGCCCTGCGAGAATTTATTTCGCGCGCGCTTGTCGGTCTTCTCTTTGTCGGTCAGGTTCGGCGGAACGATATCGAGCAGAACCGCTTGCAACCCTGCGTTGGCGAGATGCGCGGCAATGCCCGCTCCCATGACTCCAGCTCCGATAACTGCGACGCGTCGAATCGTCTTGTGCATGAGCGTTTTTTCGTCCGATTTGAGTTGGGATGCAAGGGTGAGCGGCTAGTACTAGTCGGATGACCAGTCCGCGCATCACACCTCGAGCCCTCGCGGGAGTCGTCTTTTTTTTGGCGATCAGCCTTTCGATCGACGCGTGCAAATCGCCGCCCGACGACACGCAGCCGCCTCCGCCGCCCGTGCTCGGATCTGCAGCGCCTGCGTCATCGAAGATCGCAAAGTCGTTGCCGATGACGCTCACCGCCAGCGACACGTTTCAAACGTCGAGCGGTCCGCTCTACGTGATGCCCATTCATCACGCGTCAGTCGCGTTTCGCTGGCAAAACAAGATGATTTACGTCGATCCGGTTACGCCGCTCGATCCGCTTCCTAAGGCCGACCTCATTTTGATCACGCACGCGCATCCCGATCATTTGGATGAGGCGACACTCAAGAGAATCGAAACGGACAAAACCGTCGTCATTGGTCCGCAAGCGGTCGCCGACAAAACGCACGTCGACGTGATCATGAAAAATGGCGACGCGAAGAACGTGAGCGGCATCGAGGTCGAAGCCATCGCCATGTACAACATCGTTCATGGCCCTACGCCGACGACGAAGTTTCACGAGCAAGGGGCTGGCAACGGCTATGTGCTCACGTTCGGAGACAAGCCCGGCGACCCCCGCATTTATTTGTCGGGCGACACCGAGTGCACTCCGGAAATGAAGGCGCTCAAAAATATCGACGCCGCATTTTTATGCATGAATTTGCCGTACACCATGACATCGGACGAAGCGGCAACGTGCGCGCTCGCCTTCAAACCGAAGGTCGTGTTTCCGTATCATTTTCAGGGAAAAGACGGCGGCACTCAGGATCCCCAGAGCTTCAAAAACGCCGTCGCGAAGGACACCGGCATCGAAGTTCGTGTGCGATCTTGGTATTGATGATCGAGAGCTCATGTTTGGGGAAGAGCGCGCCTCATGGCGCAAAAGCTGTGAGGTCGACGGCGTAGTCGCCGACATCTGGTTGGTGCCTCCGCAGTGCGCGGGGCTCCGCATTGTCGGACATCTCGACGTGGCCGCTGCGAAACGCGTCGTCGCATTGATGATGGATGCTTTTGCCGCAACACCCGACGGCGAAAATTTCACGTTGTTCTGTGACTACTCCGCGCTCACCGGCGCCGATCCGGACGCGCGAACGATCCTGCAAGACGCCGTCAAAAAACATAAGGATCGCTTCCACGTGATTCACTACCTCGTGCCGTCGAAGCTCATTGCCGCCGCTGTGCAAGTCTCCGGCTTGTGGCACGGAATACCCACGAAAACGTGGACTTCACGCGCTCGTATGGAGCTCGAGCTCGTTCGCACGGGCGGAAAATGAAATCGGGCGCGGAGATTTTGGAAATCATCGAGGCGATTTATCGCGAAGAGAAAAGCGATCGGGCGTGGGTCGAAGGAATTCTGGAGGCCGCGAAACCATCGCTCGATGTCGGCAGTGGCCTCGTCGGAATTCCGTTCGAAGCGCGGCCCGAAGGCCTGCATGTTCCATGGGCCGTCGTTCACGGCGCAGCTCCGAACATCAAAGCGAGCTTCATCACCGACGTCCTCGACACCGCACGCGACGATCGCGAAGTCAGCGAGGTCTATCGTTCCGCAGCGTGCGCCACCGGGAGTGAAGCCGGCATGACAAAAAAGCGCGGTTGGAAAATGCTCGAGGAGCGCGGAGTGATGGATTTTCTTGCGGTCAACAGCGTCGACACGACCGGCCGCGGCATGCTGATCGGCGCACTGCTTCCGAAGGTTTCGAAGATCCCTGCAAAAAGACGCGCGCGCTTTCAACGCGTTGCTGCGCATCTTGGCATCGGTCAGCGTTATCGAACGCTCATGAAGATCGACAATCGCGCCGAAGCGATCTTCAGCGCGAACGCGAAGCTGCTCCACGCGGAAGGGGACGCGACGACGAACAGCGCTCGTTCGGCGCTCACGCAGGCCGTCATTGCGCTCGATCGCGCGCGCGGAAAATTGCGCAGCATCGATCCCGATGGCGCGCTCGAGGCATGGAGAGGTCTCGTCGACGCACGATGGTCGCTCGTCGACCAGTTCGAGAACGACGGAAAGCGTTTCATCGTTGCTCGAGAAAACGAGCCGATTTCGCCGCCGCTTCCGAACCTGTCGAAACGCGAACGCCAGATTGTTGGCTATCTGGTGGCTGGCCACACCAGCAAATTGATCGCGTACGAGCTCGGCATTTCCGATTCGACGGTGCGCGTACTCATTCATCGCGCGATGCAGCGCCTCAAGGTGAAAACGCGTTCTGGTCTTGCCGCAGCGTTCATCGCCGCGATGACTCCGGCTTGATCGCTTCTACTTGAGTAACCAACCGAACAACATTTGCTTCGTGGTCTCGCGTCCGACGACTGCGATCGAGTCGACCAGCGGAATTTCTTTCGGGCACACCTCCACGCAATTTTGCGCCTTTCCGCAACCGGCGACGCCGTCTTCGCCCATCACGGTTTCCAGTCGCTCCGCCGCGTGCATCTTCCCACTCGGATGCAAATTGAAGAGACGCACTTGATTGAGCGCCGCGGCTCCGACGAAATTCGACGAATCGTTGATCTGCGGACACGCCTCCAAACAGCAGCCGCACGTCATGCATCGTGAAAGCGGATACGCCTCTTCTTGATTTTCGGGTGACTGACGGGGACCCGGACCGAGCTCGTGCGTGCCGTCGAGCTGAATCCACGCGTGAATTTTCTTCAGATCCTCGAACATGCGCGAGCGGTCGACGACGAGGTCGCGAACCAGCGGAAATTTCGTCATGGGCTCGAGCGTGATCGTCTCGCCGTTCGGTGCGATCGAATCGACGAGCGCGGTGCAGCTCTGACGAACTTTGCCGTTCACCAGCATCGTGCATGAGCCGCAAACTTCTTCGAGACACACCGACTCCCAAACCACCGGGGCCACTTTTGCGCCTGCGGTCGTCACCGGATTTTTTCGGATCTCCATGAGCGCGCTAATTACGTTCATGCGCGGCTGCCACGGAACCTCGAACTCTTCCCAGCGCCTCGTCTCCTGACGCTGCGGACCATCTTGGCGTTTGATTTTCAGCTTTACGGTTCTAGCCACGATCAGGCTCCTGCTTCTGCGGACACATGATCATCCGATTTTTTGGCTGCTTCGTCACTTGCAGCGCCAGCCGTTTCGTATTTGCGCGCGCGCGGACGAACCAAGCTGATGTCGACTGCGTCAGTTGCGTGCATCGCTTGTCCGGAAACCGAGTAGTCGAGCTCGCGAACGTATTTGATCGCGTTGTTGGCGGTGCCGTCGCCTTCTTCGTGGAAAGCTAGCGTGCTGCGCAAGAAATTTTTGTCGTCGCGATTGGGGAACTCGGGCTTGAAATGTGCGCCGCGTGACTCGTCGCGATTGCGCGCGCCTTGGGCGATCACGCGCGCGAGCACGATCATGTTGAACAAATGGCGAATGAACGGCGCGCCTTGATTCGAATGCGTGGCGGCGTCGGTCACGCCGCATTTTCGAGCGCGCAATTCCAGGTCGTCGATTTTTTCGATGACGCCGTCGAGCGTTTTGTTGTGCCGCTCGATGGTCACGTCGCGGAGCATCGTCTCCCCGAGCTCTTGATGCAGCACGTACGGGTTTTCGTCGCCGTCCATCTGCAAAATATTTTGGTAACGCTCTTCCTCTCGTTTGCGAGCCGCTTCGAAAACCGACTTGCTGGTGTCGTTCGAATTTCCTTTTCGGAAATTTTTCACGTACGTGGCGATGGCTGGACCGGTCACCATTCCCGCATAAATGCAGCTCAAAAGTGAGTTGGCGCCGAGACGGTTGGCGCCGTGATACTGGAAATCGCACTCACCACACGCATACAAACCTTCGATGCTCGTCGCTTGATTGCGTGGCGATCCGACGACCAGCGATCCGTTGTGTGCGCGCTCGAAGTCGACCCACAAGCCGCCCATCGAATAGTGTACGGCCGGAAACACGCGCATTGGGTTCGTGTACGGATCCTCGCCGACGAACTTTTCGTAGATCTCCAAAATGCCCGCGAGCTTCTTGCGAAGCATCTCCTCCGGCATGTGCGTGAGATCCAAATAGACTTCGTTCTCGTTCTTCTTGGTCTTCGGGTCGTAGACGCCACGTTTTTCGTGGAAGCATTTCAAGAACAGCTCGCGCGCGGCGATGTCACGCGGAACGAGGTTTCCGTAGCCCGGATATTTCTCTTCCAAGAAGTAGTCGCGATCCTTTTCGGGAACGTCACGACCTTTGCGTGCTTCGGTCGGGCTCTTCGGAACCCAAACGCGGCCGCCTTCACCGCGCGCGCTTTCGGAAATCAAACGAAGCTTGTCGGCGCCAGGAATGGCGGTGGGGTGAACTTGGATGAACTCGCCGTTCGCGTAGCACGCACCTTGTTGGTAAACGGCGCTCGCTGCGGTTCCGGTGTTGATGACACTGTTCGTCGATCGCCCGAAAATAATGCCGGATCCGCCGGTGGCCAGACATACCGCTTCGCCGGAGAACGAGTCGATTTCCATCGTCTTGATGTCTTGCGCGATGATCCCGCGCGCGACGCCCGTGTCGTCACGAACCACGGAGAGGAAATCGTAGTGCTCGAATTTGCGGACCATCTTCTCGCCTTTGATGGTCGTGCCTTTGGAGTCTTCGACGTCGATGGTTTCGAAGCGCCGCACTTGCTCGTCGAGCGCGTACAAGAGCTGTTGGCCGGTGGTGGCGCCCGCGAATGCCGTGCGGTGAAAAAGCGTTCCGCCGAACCGGCGAAAATCGAGCAAGCCTTCCGGGGTGCGATTGAACGGCACGCCCATACGATCGAGCATGTTGACGATGCCCGGCGCCGCATCGGCCATTCCTTTCACGGGTGGCTGATTGGCGAGAAAATCGCCGCCATACACGGTTTCTTCCAAGTGCACTGCCGGCGAGTCACCTTCGCCTTTTGTGTTCACGCTGGCGTTGATTCCGCCTTGTGCGCAAACCGAATGCGAGCGTTTCACCGGCACCAGCGAAAACAAATCGACCGGCACGCCGGCTTCACACAGCTTGATGACGGTGGTGAGCCCTGCAAGCCCTCCACCGACGACGATCACGCGTCGTACTTTTTCGCTACTCGCGCCGTTCCGTTTGGAGGCCATCGCACACGATATAGGGATAAACCCCGTTCCCCTTCAAGCTGTGTTCGGAAACGCCCTCACGAAGCAGGGTGCGGGCACACGACCGGCGGAAGCACAGGCGGAGCGCCACCGGACGGCCAACCGCTCGCCAGCGACAAGATCGTAGCCCCGCCGATCACGAAAAGAATCGCTCCGAGCGCTCCGAATCGAAACGCCCACCGCCGCAGCTGCTGTGGGTCGCGCACTTGGCGCTCGCTATAAACGAACGAGACCATGCCGTAGCTGAAATGGAAGACGGTGAGAAATAGCCCTAAAAAGTAGCCGATTGCGCGCCAAGGCACACCGCTCACGGTGGTAGCTAAGTGGAGCGAAAGGAGATCGAAGAGATCGGCGGCGGGAATTTTCGCGAGTAGCCGCTGGAGCGGAAGCTCCCAAACGTGCCAAGCGATGAAGACCAGCGACAGCAGACCGCTGGCTCGCAAAAGAAACCGAAAATGGCGATCCGCGTACGGATAGCGATCGGGATCGTCCTTCTTCTCGAACGCGAGCACGACCCCATAACCGGCATGAAACAGCAGCGGAACGAGAATGAAGACGATTTCGAAGAGCGTGCCGACGCGCAGATGATCGAGCCAAATCACGCGGGCATCGAAGACGACGCGACCGCGAATCGCCCCACTGGTAGCCCAGAGATGCTCGACGAGAAAGACGCCGAGCGGTACGACTCCAGAAAGCGAGTGGAGCCGGCGAACCCCAAGCGCGCGCTGCGCGTCCATCGAAACAGCAGTACCGACGTGCGCCCCACGGCGTCAACTGATGCGTCGCCACGTTTTGGTGCGGTGAAGAAACGCGCTTCTTTTCTCGGATTCGTCGCAATCGCCGCGTTGGCCGCTTATGCCTGCGGCGGAGATTCGGCAGACCTTCGGCCGGTCGCGACCGTGGCCAGCAACACGGCGTCGTCTCGCGCGCTCGACGATATTCGCGACGCATGGGATCAGCGCGAAGCCCAAGGGCCGAGCGCGCTGCGCCTCAAGATCGAACGGTATTTGCGCCTGTATCCCGACGACGGCGCGGTCGATTTGGTGCACGTCTACTACGCGTATTTGTTGCTCGAGCTGAACGACACGAGAGGCGCGGAGGCCGAGCTGCTCGCCGCGCTGGCGACGAAAAAGTTTTCGACCGCTCCACGCGAAGGCAGCACACGGAATTTTTATCTGGTCGCGCAAGCGCGTTTGATGCGTTCACAAGGCCGCGCGATGGCGGCGTTCGAGCTCATTCGGCCGCTCGCCGGAAAAATCGTGGATGGTCAGGTTTTCGACGTATTTCAGCAAGAAATCACCCTCGACGCGGTGGCTGCGCATCAGAGCTACGAAGCGATCGCGTACATGGATTCGTGGCTGAGAAATGCCGACGAGGACAATCGCGAAATCGCGCGCGCACAAATTCCAAAGGCCTTGCAAACCATGCCGGCCGACGTGCTCGAGAACTCGCTGAAGGCGATGCGCTCGAATCAAAATCCCACCGGCTACGGTGCGGAAATTCAGCGTCTCATCGGAACACGGCTCGCGGAGATCGCGGTCGCCACCGGAAACACGCGGCTCGCAAATTGGCTCGTCGATCCCTCAGCCGGAGGTGCACCCGCGGTTTTGGACAGCGACGCTGGGCTCATCGTGAGCGAGCTCGCCACGCGTCATCACGACGTGACCACTGTCGATCGCCGAACCATCGGCATCGTGATTCCAGCAGCAAATGAGCTGCTTCGTGATCAAGCGGCTGACGTCATGCGCGGCGTTGCTTGGGGCCTCGAGTTACCGCGCCGCGATCCGATGGCCGGCGATCAGACACGCCTCGTTACGCGCGACGACGGCGGCCGCGCCGATCAAATCGAAGCGGTGCTCGACGACATTTCCGGTGAAGGCGCGGGTGTCGTCGTGTGCGCATTCCAAGGCGCCACCGCCGATCGCGCGGTTCGTTGGTCGGAAAAAAATCATGTTCCGGTGATCGTGCTCGCCGAGCCGCCGATCGAGAAGCCGTCACAATATGCCTATATTTTGGGCGCTTCGCCGCGTGAACAGCTCGCTGCGCTGGCGGATGCGATCTCGGTGACGGGCTCGAAACGCAGGGTTGCACCGGTCGTCGATAGCGATCTCGTCGACGACCTTGCGGCCACGTTCGTGTCGCATCCGTCGCTCATCGCATTTCAACCAGTGCCGTGTGAGCTTGGCGCCACGCGGCCCGGTGAAGCGCGTTTTCCGATTTCAGCGTGGGAGCGCGCGGGCGTGAAAACGTGGTTCGTCGCTGGTCCCGAAGATTGCGCGCGCGATTTGCTCCATGAGGTCGGCCCGCAACGCGACGCGGTCATCGCACTTTCACTCGATGCAGCCGGAGCTACGGATCAAGGGGTTTTGGCGCGCGTGCTCAACGTTGCCGCAGGCTCGATCCCTTTCACCGGTGGCACTACCAGCGGTGATTCGGACATCGGAAAATTTTCGAAAGCCTTCGGCGCGAATCCGACGTGGGCCGCCGCGCTCGGACGCGACGCCGCGATTTTGGCGAGACGCGCGCTCGCGCCATTGCCGCTCGACGCAACGAGCGACCCCAACGACGTCGCCCGCCGCCGATCGCTCGTCGCTGTGGGACTTTCCGGCGCGCGCTCTTCCTTGTGGACCAGCGAAGCTCAAGGGTTTGCGCCGTCCCACCGCATGATGCGCACGCTCCACGTCGTCGAGCTTCCGCGCGGAAAGTGACGCGCTGCCTGCGAGGGCTCACAATGAGCGAGCATGTTTCGCGCACCCGTTTCGATCGCGGTAGTCCTCGGCGCTTCGCTCACCGCGGCCGTTTTTTCGGTCGCGTGCAAAAATGAAGTGAAGCCTCCGGTTTCCGACGCGCCAGGAAATGGCGCGTCAGGGAGTGGTGGTGGCGGCACCGTCGACGGCGGCGGAGATGGCGGCGGCGCCGGAAATTTCGTCACGTTCGACGGCTTCACGCCCACCGGAATCGCAGCCGACGGCGACACC
>JBDTFL010000009.1:0-3168 GCA_039937955.1 Polyangiaceae bacterium
GGGCGCCGGCGACGTCAACCAAGACGACGTTCATTTTTGGCTCGTCGTGCCGAAGGCCAAACCCGGAATGGCCCAACCCTTCCCCATCACGTTCTGGGGACACGGCGCAGGCGGTAGCGACACGGAGGTCATGCTCTACGCAGGAGACTTTGCACGGCAAGGCATCGCGACCATCGGCATCGACATGCCGGAGCATGGTCTCTATCTCGACACTGGAACGCAATCGCTTCTCACCGGATCACTCGTCTCGCAATGTTTGGTTCCGTGGGTCGACGCAGTCGCCACCGGACGCGAGCACGATCTCGACGGCGACGGCGCGCTCGACTCGGGCCTCTTCTGGTGGACCGCGCACATCGCCCACACACGCGACGTCGTGCGCCAAGGCACGCTCGACGAGATGCAAGGCGTTCGCATCATGCGCGCCTTCGGAACGATGCCCGGCCAAGACATGAACGGTGACGGAAAGCCCGAATTACTAGGGGATTTCGACGCGGACGGCGTCCCCGACGTTGCCGGGCCTGCGCCGATCTTCGTCGCCGGTGAATCGCTCGGCGGCATCATGGGCGAAATTTTGGGCGGCGCAGAACCGTACATTCAAGCAGCTGCTCCCATGTCTGGCGGCGGCGGTCTCACGGACGTCGGGTTCCGATCTTACGGAGTCACCGACGCAGTCGTTCTTCAGCAAGTCTCTCCGATCATCTTGGCAGTGCCAGCGTCGGCTCGCGCACCGGACAAAGACGGCACGCTCAACTCGCGATGCACGGGAGATCAGCGAAGCATTCGCGAGATCATCGACGACGGCTACAACACGATCGAGGTCGAGATCGCCTGCTTGAACGCAAGCGAGCTCGCGCCGAGCTCCACGGTCGTCGTCACCAACATTCGAACCAAGAACGTGACATGTGGCCGCACGTGGACGGACGGTCGCTTCCGAATTCCGATCCCGTCGACCGCTGGCGACAAGATCGACATCCAAGTGCTCAACGGCCCGGACTTGGTGAAGTCGTACAAAGGGTGTGAGCCCACGAGCGACGCGAGCAATCACATCGGTCGTCGCGTGAATACGTTCGAGCAAAGTCAGATCCAGTTCACTCCGGTGACGAACGGAACGGACTGCACGAACGATTCCGGATGCGTGCAATTCGACGGCATCTATTACGACGTCGGGTCGCCGCTGCTCGCGCTTCAAGACGGTCTTGGTTATGGTCGCCAAACGCCGGATCTCCGTAAATTACGGGACTTGGCGCAAAGTGGGCTGTCCGGCGCGGACCCGATCGACTACGCGCCGTTCTACATGATGAAGCCTCTGCTCGATGAGAACGAGGTCGCATCGGCACCCCATGCGCTCATCTCGATTCAAACCGTGGGCGACGGCTTCGTTCCTCTTGCGACCGGTCAAGCGTTCGCGCGCGCGGCGGGTGCGCTTCCGTTTTTGACGCCCGACTTCGTCGCGAAATATCCGGAGTACGCGGACTACGCGACGCCTTCATCGCTCTATACGACCTACGGAAAGACGCCGAGCCAGGTGCTCATCGACTCGGGCGAGACCGAAGGCGCACCGCGACTCGAGCGCGTTTCCGCGGGTCCCAATTGCGGCGTCAATTACTCCACGGCCAACAGCATCTGTACCGCACCGCCCGCGATCGACCCGACGGTGTGCGCGCAGACGCTCTACGACGCCGACTGGATCAGCGAAGGAAAAAATCTCTACGATGCACCGCACTCGTCCATTCCGTTGCGCCTCGCACGCATCTCCGGAATGCACGTCACCGACGCTTCGTCACTCGAGGCGGCGTGGGCTCCGCGTGAGGCCGGTGTTCCATTTTCCCCAGACGCCACCGCATGGAACGCAAGCGCGAAGCTGCTCGGCGTTCTGAACATGTACATCAAGCCGCAGGGCGCCCACACGTGGGACACCGGCGACGTCTGCCGTGCGTTCGATTTTTCGACATACGGAAACGGCATGATCGCCCGGTTTTTTGCGTCGAACGGCACTGACCTTTACTACTTGAGCCATCCGAGCACGCACGAATGTTTGGTCGATCTGAGCTGCCCGTTTCTCAAGTAGCACGCACCAATCTCATCTAGCCTTTGGGTGTGCTGGGCCGGTTTCGAGTCGCGCTGTCGGTCGTTCTCGCGAGCTCCCCTCTCGCGTCTAGCCTCCTGCTCGCCGATTGTTCGCGTCCTTCCATAGAGTCCTCGCCACCGTTCTCGTCGGCGCTCGACCTCAATGCGCGGGTGAGTCTTCCGATCTGGGCGGATGCTCCTTTCACGCTTCGTGATCCTCGCACGGGCATGAGCCTCAGCTCGCGCCTGCGAGAGTCCAAGCATCGCGTTGCCGAAAAAGATCGCGACCAAATCATTTATCGCGACGCCATGGCGCGCGGTGCAGATGTCACGTTCCGCGCGACGCCTTTTGGCACCGAAGATTTCATCGCAATTTCGAATTCCGAGACATCGTCGCTCTCTTACGAGCTGACCCTCGATTCGCAGGTTGCGGGGCTTCGTCTCGTCGCAAATTCGCTGGAGCTCCTCGACGCGAATGGATTTCCGCGCTTGCGCGTGCAGGCGCCTTACTTGCTCGACTCGTCGAAAAAACGGCTGCCGATCGCGCTGAGCGTCGAAGATTGCGCGGTGAGCAAGAGCCCCAAAGCACCCTTTCACAAACCGGTCACCGCACCCGGATCACGAACATGCATTCTACATCTCAATTGGAGTGCATCCACTGCGAGCTACCCCGTCGTGGTCGACCCCGGTTGGATGACCACCGACGCGCTGAGCACGCCGCGTTTCGAGCACATCGCGGTCCTTCTCTCCACCGGCGATCTGATGGTGGCCGGTGGCCAAACCGGTGACCCTCTAAGCATTGAGGTCACGACTGCGACCACTGAGATCTATTCTGACGGCGTATGGGCGGCGAGCGGCTCGATGTTGGGCGACCGCGCGATCGCGTCTGCCGCAACATTGCCAAGCGGAAATATTTTGGTGACTGGAGGTTTGAGCCAAGCGGCCGACGGCGCACAAACCATCCTCGGCACGGCCGAAATTTTCGACGTTGCCGCCGGAACATGGGGCGCCACCGGCTCACTTGCGAGCGCGCGCTCTGGACACACCACGACTGCGGTTGGTGACGGCACGGTGCTCGTAGCGGGTGGTTACGACAACAGC
>JBDTFL010000010.1:0-4808 GCA_039937955.1 Polyangiaceae bacterium
GCGGGTTGTACGACCAGATGCGCGGCCACTCGTAGGGATTCTGGAAGTAGCCGTCGCAGATGTCCCAAAGCGTGTCGCCTTTTTTGACGATGTACGTCTCGGGTGCCGGGCCGCCGAGACGCAGCGATCCGTTGTTACCGCCTTGGCCGCTCAAAAATACGGGACCGTTGTCAGCTCCGTGCGCGGTTTCTGCTGCACCGCTGCCGTGCCCGAGATCGAAGTGATCGGTTTCGTCACCTTGAATTCCGCGTGATGACGATTCGGTTGCGTTGCCACCACCGAGTGGTTGTCCAGGAAGTGGAGGTTGCACGCCGTACGGATAAATTGGGGTGATCGTGGTGGTGGTCGTTCCGCCACCTTGCCCTGCACCACCCGCCGGTGCGGCTCCGGCTGCCGCGCCTGCACCTGGATCAGCGGGGGCAACCGTAGCTTGCGCGAAGGCGATCGACACATAGGTCGACGGAAAAATTCCGATGACCAGCGCGAGAGGCTTCGACCAGAACGCGTGTGTCCTCATGGCGATGCTGCTCCTGATTTTTCTGGCTTTTTGGCGGTATTCGTCGACATTTTGCGCGCCGCCTCACTGCGCGGATAATCACGCGAAAGGCGATCGAGCGCTTGTTGCGAGCGCGTAGCGTCGCCCATTTTCTCGTACGTAGTGCCGAGCTTGAGCAACGCATCGGGCACTTTGTTGCCGAACGGAAAGCGCGCGATGACGCCTTCGAATTGCTCGGCGGCTTGCTCGAAATTGCCCTTCGCGAAATAACATTCACCACGCCAATACGTCGCGTTGTCGGCGTTCGGATGGTCTGGCCACTTCACCAAAAATGCTGCGAACGCATCGAGCGCCTCGTCGTATTTTTTTCCCATCGCGAGCGCGAGCGCTGCGTCGTAGGAGCGTTTCGCTTGCGGGTCGAACGCGGCGGCGTCTGCTCCGGTTTTTCGTGCGATCTCATCCGAACTTGTTTTACCGCTCGATCGTGCGCCTCGTGAAGGCGTCGCCGTTCCGAAAACCTGCAGCATCGGACGCGTCGACGGATCGTTTGGATCATCTTGAACGTCGGGCTTCGGAATCGATCCGTCTGCGTCGAGATGCACGACGCGAAGCTGCGGCGTCGGTGTGCTCGTGGCGTCGGAGCTCGCCGTATTTTTCCGAGGTGCGTCTTTGGGTGGTGGCGCTGCCATGTCGGTCTCGTCGGCATCCGAGGCGCCGGTGTGCATCTCGAGCGCGTCGACGCGTTTGTCGAGCTGATCGTGCTCGGTCTGAATGCGCGAGAGATCGTCGCGAAGCTTCGACAGCTCATGATCTTGAGCGGACTCCGAGTGCGCGCACCCGCTGAGCGCGGACACCGTAACGATGACCAAAGCGAGGCCGCCTGGAATTTTCCGCGCGAATTTCACTGGTAGGAAGCCTTCAGTACAAGCCTAGGCCGCGGGTCCTCTGCGGGCCAACTGCTGGGCAATTTCTCACCGGCAACCTTTACGTCGGCCCTGACTTGCGCCAGATTCGAGGGAATGCGCTCACGCCGCCCCCGAAAGCTCGACCTGAGGAAGACGCTTTTCCTCTTGCCGAACATGATCACGCTTTCGAGCATTTTCTGCGGCTTCGACTCCATTCGTATTAGTGGAGGCGCGACGCAGGACGACGATTTTTATCGGGCGTCGCTCTTGTTGGTTTTTGCGCTGTTTTTCGACATGTTGGACGGCCGCGTCGCGCGCCTGACCAAAACGCAAAGCGCGTTCGGCCTGCAGATCGACTCGCTCGCCGACGTGATCTCGTTCGCGACCGCGCCGGCGCTCCTCGTTTACCGGTGGTCGCTCTATCAACGCGGCACGCTCGGTTTGGTCATCGCGTTCGTGTTCGCAGGAGCCGGCGCCGTTCGTTTGGCGCGCTTCAACGTGCTGTCGATGGGCGAAAGCGGTCAGCCCACCAAGCCCGGAAAATACATCGTCGGCCTTCCGGTTCCCGGCGCCGCAGGAATCTTGATCTCGCTCGTCGTCGCCAATCACGCGGTCACGGGCGGCCTCATGGGTCCGCGTTACGCGTGGGCCATGATCGTCCTCACGTGCTTCCTCGCCTTCTTGATGGTGTCGACCATCAAGTTCCGCTCGTTCAAAGATCTTCGCCTCAACGCCGCGTCGGTCGCGCTCGTTCTTTTCGCCGTCGTCTCGAGCGCCATTATTTCGCTTCAAACGAAACCGGCGTTCGTTCTCGTTTGGCTGCTCGGCTTTTATGTGGCGATCGGCTTGGTCGAAACCGTCGTGCTCTACCCGCGACGCCGACGTGAGCGTTTGCTCGCAGAACGCCGCTCCAGCGTGCCTCCGCTTCCCTGAAGGCTGCTCGGCGATTTCGTCTTCACTGCGCTCGTCGCGCTGATTTCGACGCGCGACACGATCATCTCCACGATCTCGGATTTTCTTTTCAGTAGAAACTCGGGCGACTGCACGTCGACATGCCACATGCCGCGCAAGAGTCGTTCGTCTTGCGTGCTGACGGTCGCGAGCGCGAGCGCTGACACGCACAAGTGATGCGGATCGACGTCGGCGCGGATCTCTTTTCTGCGCTTCATGTCTTCGATGTACGCGACGACTGCATCGAACACCGGCTTCACTTTTTCGCTGATCACTTTGAGCGCGAGGTCGTCGACGCTGCTCGACTCGTGTCGGAGGATCGACAAGATCGCGCCGTGCGACGCATAGAACTCGATGATCATTCCGACGAACGCATCTGCGATCTCGCGAATTTTCGGGCGACCGGCTCGTACCGCGAGCCGATCCAAAATCGTCCAACCTTGCTCACTCATCGCGCCGAGATTTTGCGCGATGACCTCGCGATAAAGTCCTGCTTTGTCCGAGAAATAATGATGAATCAGCGCTTGCTGAACCTCCGCCGCATTTGCGATTGTCGCTAAACGCGTGCCGTCGAAGCCCTTCGTGGCGAACTCAGTTTCCGCCGCCGTGAGGATGCGTTTTTTCGTCTCCTCGGCGTTGCGACGGTGCTTCTTTTTTTCGGGCACGACGACGTCGAGCGCGAACATATTCGTCGCTGCGCTCGTCTTTTGATTCACGAAGCTCAAACGCTTGCTTCCCAATTCTCGTATTCAATCACGTCGAGGCGCTCGAACCCCTTGCGAACGTACGGCGTGAGCAAACCGAGCTTCTTCACGTTGGGGACGATTTTGCTGAAGAGCAGCTTGCGGAACAGCGACATCATCTCGCTCTTGGCGCTGAGCTCTTCGCACTGTTTTTTCGGCAAACCGACGTTCTCCCAAACTTCCTGACCCAAGAAGCGATCACGCAGAAGCTGCGAGCTCTCGATCAAGAAGTCTTCGCGGTCTCTCAGTTCTTTCGGATCCATGTCTTTGTACATGTCCTTGAGTGACAGCACGCCGAACGCCACGTGCCGCGATTCATCCTTCATGATGAATTCGGTGATCTGCCGGATGAGCGGCTCGGTGGACGTTTGATGCACGAAGCCAAACGCGCCGAGCGCCACGCCTTCGACCATGATTTGCATGCCGAGATATTTGAAGTCCCAGCGTGAGTCCGTGAGGATGGTGTCGAGCAACTGCTTCAAATATGGGCTGATCGGATAGACCATCTCGAATTTTTCGCGCAAGTAGCGATCGTAAACCTCGACATGTCGAGCCTCGTCGAACACCTGCGCGGCCGCGTAAAACTTGGCATCGGGCGTGGGGGCGCTGTTGACGATCTGTGCGGTCGCGAGAAGCGCTCCTTGCTCACCATGCAAAAAATTCGAGAGGATGTAGCTGCCCATGTGGTGGCGCAGCTTCGGAATTTCGGTCTTCGGATCGAGCTTGTTCCAGATGTCCGTGCCGTAGATCGGGTTCGCTTGATCCGGCGAGTTTTCCCGCTCCGGATCGACGTCGATGCTCCAGTCGATGTCGGTGCGCGCATTCCACATCAGGTCTTTCGATTTTTCGTAGAGCGCGCGCAGGTCCACGCGTTTGGTCGCGTAATCCCACGTGTACGTCACCGGCAAAACCGATCCGTCGAGCGTCTCGATCCCTCGCGGCCCGACCTTCGCGGGCTTCGTGCACGTCTCCGCAAATGCGGTGTAACCCTCGGGCGGAAGCTTCGTTGCGTTGAGCGAGCCACTGAATGCGGAGAATCCGGGAGCGCCATTCGAAGCGCTCATTCCTCCAGAGATCGAGGCGGACGGATTCGGGATCGTGTCGGGCGCGTTGGCCATGAGGGGGAATCTCCTTCGAGCAGAGGGCACGTCTAACTAACTAATAAGTTAATTAGCAAATCCCCAAGACCCGACAAGAGCTAATTTACTTTTTAGTAAATTACCGCCTCACGATGAGGTTGCGCACATGCGCGAGCACTTTGCTGCCCGAGCTCGGTCCGCGAAAAAGAACGCTGACGCGTGCCTCGCTGCCGATCGAAATTCCGCACGCGGAGAGCGAGCTCGCGTCGGTGGATACGCTGACGACGCTCCCGTTTCGCTCGACGTGCAGATGATTCGCGTTGAGCGGGAATCCGCATGTGGCCGCCGAATCTTGGCCGATCGTGAAATCGTTTTGGTTCTGCGCACGAAGAACGAGCGACGGCATTTCCAATTGGCCCGAATCGAAATCGAGGGAAAAGTTCAGGTAATTCGAGTCTGCAATCACGGCTTGTGCACTCGCGCCGAGCGCGAGCCCAGTCGCCGGATCATTGGCTTGCGCGGTCTGGAACGACAGATCGGCGCCCGGCAAGCGATCGGGAGCGATCGAGGTCGTGGTGCCACTGAGGAGCGTTGCAACGTCGGTCGAATACTCGCCGCGTGAGTCGAAACGAAG
>JBDTFL010000011.1:0-4337 GCA_039937955.1 Polyangiaceae bacterium
GAAGCGGCGTCACCCGAGGACGCGTCCGGAAACGATCCGTCGAACGGAGACGCATCGTCGCCACCACCGTCGCCCGGACCCTCGGTGACGTCGTCACCCGAGCACGCGATCAAAATTGCAGCAGCGCTCAGGACGAGCGCGCACAAACCAAAGCCGATTTTTTTCATTTGAGATCTCCGCCGCGCTGCCCCGCGCGATCAGAAAAGTGAATTGCCGCGCGCGTGCCGGATATCCGGACTCCCGAATCGCTCTCCCCAGCACCCTTCCCAGATCACCGCACATGCGGTTTTCCAGTGGATTTGTGCTGGTTCGTCCTCGGTTACCGTGGCGGGGGCCGCGCCGGAATTTCACCGGCTTCCCTCGACACGCGCAGCCGGACAGTTAGTCGAGATGCTTTCGCCTGTCGCTAAATAAGTTTGCGCACGCGCGTGAGCAGCTCGTGAGCGAGGGCGCGCTTGCTCATGGTCGCGAATTTTTCTTCGCCATGTTTGCTGACCAAGATCACGCGATTGTCTTCTTTGCCGAATGAATCACTCGCTGCGTTGGCCACGATGAGATCCACATTTTTTTGTGTGAGCTTTTTCTGCGCGTAGGCAATCACGCTGGCATCGTCGCCGGTCTCGACCGCAAATCCGATCAAAAGCGGTGACGTTCGCGACCCACGAAGAGCGCCAATTTCCGCTAAAATGTCGGGGTTTTTGAGCAAATCGATGGAAGCCTCGTCGCCGCTTTTTTTGATCTTGGAGTCGCTGATTTCTTTCGGTCGGTAGTCCGCAACGGCTGCGGACATCACCAGGGCGTCGATCTTTTTCAGATTGTCGCCTGCGACCGAGCGAATCGCTTCGCGCATTTGGAGCGCGCTTCGAACGTCGACGCGCGTGACGTTGCCGGGCGGCGTGGACAGTGAAACGGGGCCCGCAACGAGCGTCACCGTGGCGCCGCGAGCAGCAGCAGCCTCGGCGATGGCAAAGCCCATTTTTCCGGTCGATCGATTGCCCAAGAACCGAACTGGATCGAGGTCTTCGATGGTGGGGCCTGCCGAAACGAGCACATGCTTGTCCGAATAGTCATTCCCTAACGCCAACGCCTGCTCGACCGCCTCGAACATCTGCGCAGGCTCGGCCATTCGTCCGACTCCGCGCTCGCCCGACGCCACCTCACCTTCAACCGGTCCGATGAATCGCACGCGCCCGTGCGCGTTGATTGTTTCCACGTTGGCAACAGTCGCGGGGTTCTGCCACATGCGCGGATGCATCGCCGGTGCAACGAAAACCGGGCCTTTTGCCGACAAAATCAGGGCGCAGATCAAATCGTCTGCGCGACCTCGAGCAAGCCTCGCCAAAAAATCCGCGGTGGCCGGGAGCACCACGATGACGTCCGCGCGGTTCGCGATCGCGATGTGCATCTCGCCGCTGAAGGTCGCGTCCCACATGTCCTCGTAGACACGCTCGCCGCAAATTCCGGTGAGGGTTGCGGCGCCCACGAAGTTTTGCGCGGACTTCGTCATCACTGGAATCACCGTCGCGCCGGCTTTGATGAACAGGCGTGCGAGCTCCACGGCTTTGTACGCCGCGATGCTTCCGGTCACGCAGAGCGCGACCGTTTTTCCAGAAAGGCTTTTGCCGTCCATGCCTTCAGTGGAGACGGGCGCGTTCATGCTCCCGAGTCCATACCGCGATTCGCGGCATTCGACGACACGCGCATTCCCATGTAAGTAGTGCGCGCCATGCCGTTATCCGTAGGAATCGTCGGACTGCCGAATGTCGGAAAATCCACCCTTTTCAACGCCCTTTCGAGCGCCAAAGCCGAAGCCGCGAACTATCCGTTTTGCACCATCGAGCCCAACGTCGGAACGGTGTTCGTGCCGGATACACGGCTTCAAGCGCTCGACGGCGTCGTTCACGCCGACAAGATCGTGCCGACCGCAGTCGAGTTCGTCGACATCGCCGGGCTCGTGCGCGGCGCAAGCAAAGGTGAAGGCCTCGGCAACCAATTTCTCGCGCACATTCGTGAGGTCGACGCGATCGTGCAAGTCGCGCGTTGCTTCGAAGATCCGAACGTCGTTCACGTCGAAAATCGCGTCGATCCGGTGGCGGACATCGCGACCATTACGACCGAGCTCTGCTTGAAGGATTTGGACAGCGTGCAGAAGCGCGGCGACAAGGCCCGCAAAATGGCGAAGGCCAACAGCCCGATCGAAAACCTCGCGTTCGAGATTTGCGAAGCGCTCGCGAAGCATTTGGATTCGGGAAAACCGGCGCGCTCGTTCGTTCTCCCCGTCAAAGAAGAGGCGGCGGCGATCATGAAGGAGATGCATCTCCTCACCGACAAGCCGACCTTTTACGTGGCGAACGTCGACGAAGGATCACTCGGCGCGCTCGACAAAAACAAGCATTTTCTCGCTTTGTCGGCGTTCGCGAAAACCGAAGGCGCGGTCGTCGTCCCGGTGTGCGCGGCGATCGAAGCGCAAATCGCCGAGCTCGATCCGAAGGATCGTCCGGAATTTTTGGACAGCGTCGGTCTCAAAGAACCTGGGCTCAACTCGATCGCGCGCGCCGGTTACGACGTGCTCGAGCTGCTCACGTTTTTCACCGCCGGCAAAACGGAAGTGCGCGCGTGGACAGTGAAGAAGGGCGCGCATGCTCCACAAGCGGCCGGCGTCATTCACACCGACTTCGAAAAAGGCTTCATCAAAGCCGAAATCATCTGGTGGGAAGATTTCGTGAAGCTCGGCAGCGAAGCGAAATGCCGCGAGGCCGGAAAGCTCGGCATCGAAGGCAAAGAATACGTCATGCGCGACGGCGACGTTTGTCACTTCCGATTTAATGTTTGAGCCTGTTGGCGCAGCATTGCCTTCGCAAATCCTGCTTCGCACGAGGTGAAGTGGTGTTTCGATTTGTATTCGGTGAGGCACGGACTCCGCTGGTCGTTTAGGCTTCGTTCAACGCCATGAATCGCGCGCGCTCCTTTCTTTCTCTCCTCGTCTTGGCTCTCGGAGTTTCGGGCGTCGGTTGTCCATGCGTGAACAGCGCGGTGAACAATGATCCGGCGCTTCGTTGGTGGCTGTTTTCGAATTTCGGGGCTTCGAAAGTTTGTCCGGAAATGATGAAGCGCGGGGTGCCGCTCAAGCTCACGCTCTTGGGACCGGACAACATCGGCCGCTTTTTTCCGGCACAATGTGTGGTTCACGTCGACGACAACGCACGCACCATGCGCCTCGACGTCACTGGCCAGGGCTACGTCGTATTGCCCGTCACCAAGCGCGTCGGATTTTACGCCGGCGTCGCGGTCGAGTTCACGCCCGACTTCCATCTCACCGACGACGCTGTTTATGTTTGGGGAAAATTCAAACAGATCGACGGCATCCCCGACCTGCGACTCCTCGGCGTCGAGAATCCGGTCGTGAGCTTGGCCACGCAAACACCGCTCGGAAATTTGGCAACGGTTTTGGGCCAGGGCGTGCTGCAGAGTCAGCTCGCGCAAGGCTTTACGGTCGTTCAAGCGGACGACGGTCAAGACTTCACGCTCGGCATTTTGCAGCCGCCCGCCAAACCGAAGCGCGTATTCCAAGGCGGCTCGGATCGCGTCGTGCTCGAGAGTGGAGTCACCGATCTGCATGCCGTCTCACGCGATTATTTGGGCCCGTTCGCGATCGATCAAAGCAGCGCAGCTCTCTTCATGCACGTGTCGGCCAATGGTCCGGTGAACTACGCGATCGTCACGCGCGATGTCGGCGATGCGTGGCGTCAGCCGTATCAAGCCGCGCAGCCGATCGGCCCAGCGCCTGCGCAACCACTGAGCTACGGCCAGCTCGCAGCCGGTGATCAGACGATGAAGTTTCCGCTCGACCCGGGCTCGTACTATTTCGTCGTCGAGAATTTGAATCCGGCGCAACCCGCGATTTTGGGCGTGTCGTCGCCGTTCGAGCCGGTGACACAGCTCACCTATTCAGCGGAGCTCGGCGAGCGCTGAGGATTACGGATTTGCCACAGCGTGACGCAAACGTCCGCGGCGCACGAAAAGTCGCAGACCTGAAATCGGCTTGTTTTTAGCCGAAGCCGTAAAGGCGTGACGATTGCAAAGCCCTCTCTCGAAATGAGCGAGCGATCCGGAGTTCACCGTCTTCTTCATGACGCACCGGCGGCAGCACGGGCCGCGTCGCTTCGTTACGTGTCACCGGATGAACCCGGATTTTTTCGGCGCGGCTCCGGCAAGTCTTTTTTCTATGTCGACGCGAACGGCAAACGCGTGAAGGACCAAGACACGCTGGCGCGCATTGCCAAGCTCGGCATCCCGCCCGCATGGGACAAGGTTTGGATCTGCGCGAGCGAGGACGG
>JBDTFL010000012.1:0-3520 GCA_039937955.1 Polyangiaceae bacterium
CGACGATCGCATCGCACTTTTTCGGGTCGCGTGATTTCACCGCGTCGATCTGTCGGCATGCATCGCGCAAAAACGTGTCGTAGCCAAATGCCAAGAGCGCATCGCCGATCATCGGATCGACCTTCACCGATTCTTGCGCCACGCACGCGTCGACATTCGTGAACGCCGCAACGTCGCTCGCGAGATCACCGGCGCCCGGTGTGGGATCAGGCGGCGGCGGCAAATCGGCGTCGATGCCCAGCGCAGCTGCAACGCTCGATGCCGAGAGCGGCGCGTTCGAAACGTCGCTGCTTTTCTTCGCGTCGCACGCGAGGAATGCAACGGCGGACGTGCCGAGCAAAAGCGTAATCCGCCCTGAATTCACCGGCGCAGACTACCCGAGCTACACACGCAACGTTTCCTCAAGTAGGGTACGCGCGATGTTTCGAGGGCGCTCCGAGATCTCCACCGTTTGCGGTTTCATCGCGGTCGCATTTCTTGTCGCAGCATGCGGCGGTCCGCTCGAAGGTGCGAGCGCGCCGTCCGGATCCTCGCAGACGTCATCGGCCACTCCTGCGCCGCCGCCAACATCACCAATGCCCGCAGAATCGGCCGCCGACGCGATCTGTGGTGGAGGTTGGCGTTGGGACGGCGTGCATTGCGTCGCGTCCGCGTTCGGATCGAGTGATGTCGCAGCTTCGTCATCGGGCAGCAGCGGTGGGGACGCAGACGCAAAAAAGCGCGACCAAGAACAGGCGAACGCCAAAGGTCCGCACGTCACGATCGAAGAAATCAAAATCGGAAGTGGCGCGGAAGCCCACGAAAACAGCCACGTTCGCATTCACTACGTCGGCAAGCTCACCGACGGCACCACGTTCGACAGCTCACGCGATCGCAACGAGCCGTTCTCGTTCACGATCGGAATCGGCGAAGTGATTCGCGGATTCGATCAGGGTGTCACCGGAATGAAAGTCGGCGGGCTTCGCCGTGTGCAAATTCCGCCGGCGCTCGGTTACGGACGTCGCGGTGCTCCGCCGAAAATTCCCCCGGACGCGACGCTGCATTTCGAAATCGAGCTCCTCGGCGTCGAGTAGCTCAGCTTTCGGATCGTGTTCAGCGAGTCTTGTCGATCGCAACGGAAGGGATTTCTGCCTGTTCCAAGAGCTGCACGACGCGAACGGTGCGGCCATGCAAGGTGGCAGGCGCTGATCGTACGATCGCCATTCCGCGCGCGTGCGCCTCTTCGTAATCGCGAGCGTGCGAGAGAATCGACGAGTCCTCCAAGAGATCACGACCGTCCAAACGCACGATGCCATCCGCTGCGACGTAAACCAAAAGCGGCGGATCGGATGCGCCCGCATCACTTCGTGGCGCGACGATTTGCGCAGGCGGCGGGGGCTCGGCCGACTGACACGCCGCGCAGGCAATCGCTACGAACAGAGCGAAATGGCGACCACGAAACACGCGCCACTATTCAGCCTCGCTATCCGGACGCCGTCAAAGATCTTCCGTATCTAGCGCGCTGGCCCTACGTTTCTCGGTATGTCGTTTCGCGTGGCCTCGCTCAATATTTGGAATCGTATGGGGCCGTGGGACGAACGTCTCGCGGCGATCCTGGCAGGCATCGAAAAAATTCAGCCCGACATCTTGGGTCTTCAAGAAGTCATCGTGCTTCCAGGCTCGTTCGATCAAGCCGCCATCATCGGCGAAAAATTCAACATGAACGCGTTCTTCGGCCGCAATGAATCGAGCGAGTACCCGATGGGCAACGCGATTCTTTCGAAATGGCCGATCATCAAAACCGCTGTTTTTCCCCTGCCGCGTGTCGATACAGACGAGCACCGGTCGCTCGTGTTTGCGCAGGTTCAAGCGCCCCACGGAATCATTCCTGTATTCTGCACGCATCTGAATTGGAAGCTCCACGAAGGTCACGTGCGCGAAATTCAGATCCGTTTCGTCACCGACAAAATCCGCGAGCTCGCGCCCATCAGCGGCCTCTCACCCATCTTGGTCGGCGACATGAACGCGGAGCCCGACTCCGACGAAATGCGATTTCTGCGCGGCCTCACCAAGCTCGGCGGGAATTCCGTGTATTTTGCAGATTGTTTTGGTGTCACTGGTGACGGGTCGCCTGGCTACACGTATTCACGCGCAAATCCGTATGCGGCAACGCTTCGTGAGCCGAGCCGCCGCATCGACTTCATTTACGTACGCGGTCCCGACGAACAAGGTCGCGGCGAGCCACTCGACGCACGCGTGTGCTTCGACGAGCCGGTGAACGGCGTGTTTGCATCGGACCATTTCGGAGTCGTCGCCAACATCAGCACCGAATGAACGACGACGCCGCCATTGGCGAAAGACAGGCTATTTCGAATTCTCCGAAATGAAGCGCGCCATCTCGTCCATCACGCTGTCGTAGATTTTTTCTTGCGTGAGACCTGCGGCAGCGAGCGCTTTTTTGCCGACGCCCAGCGAATGATCGCCGCCGGCAACCGGAAAAATTTCGAACGGTGCCTTCAGTTTTCTAGTCTGCGTTTTTATTTCGTCCGGTGAGCCGAACGCATCTTTCTCACCTTGAATGAACAAGAGCGGCGCCGTGATCTTCGGCCAATGCGCGACGCGCAGCTGTTCGTGTTTTCCGGGCGGATGCAGTGGGTAGCCCAAAAAAATCAAACCCTGAACCTCCGTACCCGACGCCGCGATTTGCGAAGCGATGCGCCCGCCCATCGATTTGCCGCCGATGAAGCATTTGTCACCAACCGCCTTCACGACCGCGCGATATGTTTTTTCGAGCAGGGCCGGCGGGTCGGGAGCGCGCTTTTTTCGCTCGGTGTAGAGAAAATTGAACGTGGTGGTCTCGATGCCTCGCGCGGCCAGCCCTTCGCCGAAACGCTTCATGAAAGGGTGCGATTGATCGGCTCCAGCCCCATGCGCGAGCACGAAACGACCCACAGTCTTGACCGCCTGCGAATAGAAATACGCGGTAATTTCCGCATCCTCTGCAATTTCGATGGTGCGTTTCTTCGCCGGCATCGTTGACTCTCCCCTTACAAATGCGAGAAAACCCGTCCCCCACATGACCGCAAGCTACTTCGACGTGGACGGCACGCTGGTGCGCACGAATCTCGTGCACCCGACCCTCTACTATCTACTCCATCAGCCGACGCCGGTGCGCACGCTGCAAGGTCTCGCGCGCGCGGCGATGCAGGCGCCGCAGATGTTGCTGGCGGAGCTGCGCGACCGTCGTCTCTTCAACGAGCTGCTCTTTTCGGTTTACGAGGGCACGAGCGAAGATCGTTTGCGCGTGCTCGCCGACGACGCGTTCGAGACAGTGATCAAGAAGGCGCTGTATCCGGACGCAAAGTCGCTCGTGCAGCGTTGTCGAGATCAAGGACAGGACGTGGTGCTGATTTCGGGCGCGCTCGATTTTTTGATGCAGCGTCTCGCGAAGCATTTGGGCGCCACGCACGTGATCGCAAATCGCCTGGAAATCAAAGATGGATTCTGCACCGGCCGACTCTTGCGTCCGGTGGTTGCAGGT
>JBDTFL010000013.1:0-5833 GCA_039937955.1 Polyangiaceae bacterium
GTTTCCAAAAGCAATTTTGCGGAGCCGTAAACGGTTTGTGCCGCGAGCAAAAGTGCGGTGTCGCGATGTAGTCCCATTTTCACGCCACCGTCTGCGAGCGCTTCGATGATGAGCATCACGTACGCCGGGCCGCTTCCCGACAAACCCGTAACGGCATCCAAAAGATTTTCGTCGAGCGTGACCACGCGGCCAACCGCCTCGAAGAGCGCGCGCGCTGCGTCCATGTCGGCGTCAGTGGCGTGCGTGCCTGCCGCCAGTGCGGTTGCACCAGCCAGTGCAGTGGCGGGGGTATTCGGCATCGCGCGAATCACGCGCGCGTTTTTCGGCAAGCGGGCCTCGAGCGCTTCGAGCGGCACTCCGGCAGCAACCGAGATCAGCAACGTTTCAGGCTTTAATTCAGCACCGATTGCGCTGAGCACTTTGTCGACGACCTGCGGTTTTACCGCGAGCACCAAGATGTCCGACTCACGAATGAGCGCGTGATTGTCGGTGGTGACACGAATCTTGTGCGTGGCCTCGAGCTGCTTGAGGCGTTCCGCTTTGACGTCGCTCGCCAAAATCGACTGCGGAGAAACGACCGCCGCATGACAGAGCCCTTTGATGAGCGCACCTGCCATGTTGCCCGCGCCGAGAAACCCGACGATTTTTTCTCCCACGCTCACGGAATGACCTCCTGGTTCTCTGGGCTCGTTCTCTGAGTTGTCTTGGAAATCACGCGCTGAGTGAAGCTGCGAGTGCGAGCGCTTCGTCGATCGCACCTTCGACGATGGTGCGCACGCGGCCGCCTTCGTCACCGACGTCGGCTGCGAAACGGTCGAACCGCGAACGCAACGTGGAGCGACGTGCGAGCGTCGGGTTTTCTCTCAGCGCTGCGGCCCATGCGACACCGAGCGCGCAAAGGCGCGTGGCGCTCGGCAAACCGACGTGACGTTTCGCGAGCGCGATGGGCGCGCCGTGTGCGATTTGCCCGAGGACCTCTTCGCGAAATCGTCGTGGCACGACGAGCGAGCACGTCTTCGCTGCAAGCTGCACCGCGTCTCCCGGAATGCGATCGGCGAGCACGTAACGGATCGCCTCCGTTGCGCAAAGGCCCATGGCGCGGCGAGCGTCGACGCGCGCAACCGCTTCATTTCTCGCGTGCTCGACGTCTTCGGTCGCGATCGACAAACGATGCGCGAGCATGCGCACGGCGTCTTCTTCGCGTGAGTCGAGAGCGTCTTCGGCGGCCGCGAGCCATGCGCCGCGGATCATTGCTTTGGCGACGTCGCCGTCGACCTCACCGTGGAGCTCGATTTTTTCGGGCGTCACCGGAGGCTCGGTGGTGAGCGTTTGTGCGTCGGCGTCGGTCAATCCGAGCGAAGCAACGAGCCACGCGATCGAGCGCGCTTCTTCGGCGTCGATGCTGCCGTCCGCCGAGAGAACGGCACGAAGCGCTTGCACGGTGATGGTTCCCAAACGGCGAACGCGCGCCGCATCTTTTTCGCTGGGCTTCGACGAAAACAAAGATCGAATTCCGCGCGCGCCGGCTTCGAGCGTCACTTTTTCTTGGAGCACGTCGGCCATGGGCACGAAATCCGGTGGCGAAACACCCGCCGATGCGCGCGCGAGCTCGAGCGTCCATGCGTCGAACGAATCCGTCATGTTCGTGATCGGCTTGCCTGTCATCGTTGCAGTGTGCGTGTCTGCGCGGCGCTTGATGACAGCGCTGATCGCGTCGCGTGCGTTGTGTGCACCGCCTGCCAAAACGAAGATCGCTTCTTCGGTCACGGCGCGAACGAGTCGGTCGAGCGCGGGGGTCAAAAAGTCGGGGGATGCATCGGACATCGGCCGCACACCCTACCAAGACTTTACAGCTTTGGGGGTCGCCTCGTGGGTAACCACGAGGCACATGCTCTCGAAGATCGCATAGCCGAGAAGTTGGCCGATCCCCGGTATTTTGCGCACCTTGCCGCTATGGATGTGCGCGCTTTCATCGGCTTCGTGGCAGCTGCTTTGGCCACCTCCGGGTGCATCGGTTTCAATCTCGGGACAGGGAGCGACAGTAGCGATGCTGGCACCACGGGCACGGCAGCGATCGACGGCGGGTCGACGGGCGTCGATTGCGTCACCGAGTCCACGACCGGCGCAACGCTGTGCACTGGAAATTCATCGTGCGGGACGCTGGCCGTCGATCACGACGTTTATCCGGATTGCGGATTTCGAATGGTTGGCGCGAACGCAACGCTCGACATCGAGTGCGCGTGCCAAGATGGAATGCTCTGTCCGGTCGGCGTTGCAGCGAGCTGCGCGGAAGCCGCAACGATGCTGCAAAATCAGACTGAGTCGACGGTCTGCGCGCAAATTTCCGAAGGCCGCTGCTCCGCGGGAACCGCATCCTCGAGCACGACCACCGGCGCCGCACAAAATGCGTGCAACGCGAATTGCGAATCGTCGTGTGCGGGAGCACCGGCGTGCATTGCTGCGTGCGGTTGCTGATCTCTAAACGACTGCGCGTAGCTCGGCTTTGATCTAAACGATCGCGGCGCGCGCTTGCTTGGCTTGCTCGTCGCGTTCTTTGAGCGATTCCAAAATGATGACGGCCGTCTCTTCGATCGCGCGACCGGTGACGTCGATGACCGGCCAGCTCGGATGCGCCTTGAAAATTTTCTGCGCGAACTCGAGCTCCTCTTTGACTTGATCGCGCAGCCCGTAGCTCGTGTCGACGGGCATGCCGAGTTGCTTCAAGCGCGCTTTGCGAATCTCGACGAGCTGATCGAGCCCGATCGTCAAACCGATGCAGCGATCCTGATTCGCTTCTTCCAGCTCCGGCGGCACCGCGATGCCGAGCACGATCGGCGAATTTGCGACCCGCAGACCGCGTTGCGCGAGCAGCGTAGAAAGCGGCGTTTTCGACGTGCGGCTCACGCCCACCAAAACCAAATCGGCTTTTTTGAAATTGCGTGGCTCTTTGCCGTCATCGCTTTTGACGGTGAACTCGACGGCTTCGATGCGCCGAAAATATTCGTCTGTAAGCGGGAGCATCGCGCTTGGCATGTTGATCGGTTGCCGCTCCAAAAATAATCCGAGCTTGCCGATGAGCGAGCCGATCAGATCGAGCGCCTCGACTTTCAGCTCGTGACTCTGCGCGTGGATGTACTCACGCAGCTCGGGGCTCACGACTGTGAAGACGACGAGCGCACCCTCTTTCGCCGCACGCTCGAGCACCGGCCGCGCCGCCTCTTTCGTGCGCACGCGCGTGTGCAAAAAAATCCGCGCGCCGGAATGCGGAAACTGGAGCATCGCCGCGCGCACGACCTTTTCGGCCGTTTCACCGGTCGAATCACTGAGAACGTCGATTCTTCTCTCGGCAGACACTGACGTGCTCCTTTTTAAAATCCCGTCCGTTTTAGGCGCATTTGCCGCAGGCCGCAAACAACAGCGTGCAATGAGCTCTTTTTGGTTGAGACTTTAGGTTGGTTGGGACTTTGGGCGACGAATTACTTCAGAAAGTCGGAGCGCGAGTAGAGCGACGAAAAGGCGAAACCCGCGGCTTCGATCGCTGCGCGTCCACCCTCCGAGCGATCGACGAGCGCCACCACCCGATCGACGATGAAGCCCGCTTCCGCGATTTTTTCCGCGGCTTTCAGCGTTGATCCGCCGGTCGTCACGACGTCCTCGAGCAGCGCGATGCGCGCGCCTTTTTGCAAACGCGTGCCGCCCTCGAGCAAGCGTTGCGACCCGTGGTCCTTCGCTTCTTTGCGAACGTAGATCGCGTCGAGCGGATTTTTTCGAAGCGCGCTCGTGAGCGCAACAGCGCTGGCCAGCGGACACCCGCCGAGCTCGACGCCTGCAACCGCATCGATCGGCGTGTCGGCGATCGCTTCGAGCATGAGCTCACCGACCAACGCGTGACCTTCAGCGGTGAGCACCGTCTGTTTGCAGTCGATGAAAAAATCGCTCGTCTTGCCCGACGCGAGCGTGACGATGCCTTCGCGATACGAAAGCGTGCGCAACAGCTGAAGAAGCTGTGCGCGCAAATCAGCTGTACTCTGCATCTATTGCCCGGTTACCGGGAACTAGTGTTTGCCGCCAGCAAGAACGCCGACGCGCCTGGTTGCCTTCGCGCCTTTTTTGAGCGCATGAACGACTGGCGGAGGCGGCGCTTTGTGGGCTTTTGTAGCGGGTTTTGCAGCAATTTTTGCCGGAGCTGATTTCGCGGCCGGCTTCTCCGCGTGCGAGCGTTTTTGATCCAGCTGCGCCGCCGACGTGCGCGCTGCTGGGATTGCCGGACGTGCCGCCGATGTCGAATGCGCTTTTGCGCGCGGCGCATTTCCGCCGCCAGCCGTTTGCACGAATCCGCGAAGCAATGCGCCTTGCGAGATCGCGATGCGCGGTGCGCGTACGTCACCGACGACCTTCGCGCCGTCTTCGAGCGTGATCGATTCAGTGCCCGTCAAATCGCCTTTGACTGCGCCGCGCACCACGACGCGTCGGCCGCTCACGTTCGCGCCGATGAGGCCGGTCGTTTCGATCACGACGTCTCCGGTGATATCCACTTCGCCGTCAACGCGTCCTGCGATCTCGACGCTGGCCGCGCCCGTGATGCGCCCACGTACGTGCGTTGATCGACCCAACACTGCAACGTCGTTCGCCATAAAATCTCCCTTGAGCTTCCTGGTCCCTGAGGTTTGGCCGCTGGGTTGCGATCAGACGTCCATGTCGACGTTGCCCTTGAATTGGGCGCCGTCGGCGATGGTAATGCGTGTGGCTTTCACGTTGCCGATCACCTTTGCGCCGCCTTGAAGATCGACGCGATCACTCGACGTGATGTTTCCGGTGAGCGACCCGGCGACCGTGAGCGGACCGCTCACGACGTCGGCTTCGACGACTGCGCCCGCTTCGATCGTGATCGATTCTTTTGCAGTGAGCTTGCCGCGAATCGTCCCCTCGACGACGACATCTTCGTCCGTGGTGATTTCGCCGTCGATGGTGATGCCTGCGCCGATGACCGTGCTCGCCATTTGAGTGATCTCCTATCTTTCTCTATTAACTACGGCGGCTAGTTCCGGCGCGCGCAGACGAAGAATGTCCTTCGAGCTCGGGCGGCAGATCGAAGTCTGCGTCGATTCGTCCGGCAAATTCAGCCCCTTCGTCGATCGAGATGGATCCCTTCACGTTGCAACGAACGTGAGATCCGACCAAAACGCGAAGCTGGCCGGTCACTTGGCCTTCGGCCTCGAGCGTTCCGGCGACTGTGATGCTCTCGGCTTCGACGGCATCTCCGCGCACGCTGCCATGCTCGCCGACCGTGAGATCGCCGGAGACATTCACGTCGCCTTCGACGTTGCCGTCGATGGTCAAATCGCCAGACCCGCTGATGCGTCCGCGAATGCGTGTTCCAGCACCGACCCGTGCGCCGCTTCCGCCGCGCGTGCTGCCGGACGTTTTGTTTGCGCTGTGTGTGCCGCGTGCTGTCACTGAAGACGCCATCGTGCGGCGGTCTTAATACACCTCGCCACTTTTGTCACCCCGCGCGTCAGAATGGGTATGAACGAAGCGCTCAGGAAAAGAGGCTTTTAACCTTACGAATCATCGCGCCAAGGTGGTGATAGAGCGGCGTTTTGCTCTTCGCATTTTTCGGCTGATATTCGTCGGTCAAGTACGGCACGTACATCGAGCGCCTCAGACTCTCCGGTCCTTTGCGGGTCGACAGCGCGACGCGATGCCAAAGATTGCCGTCGTGCACCGTCAAGTCGCCGGGATGCGTCTCGACCGCGATTTCTTTTCGGTCCGGGCGGTCGCTGTAATAAATCTTTCCGAACGCCATCGAGAAGAAGCCCTGCTTGTGACTGCC
>JBDTFL010000014.1:0-4232 GCA_039937955.1 Polyangiaceae bacterium
TCCCGTATCTCACGATGAATGACGTCATCGGCACCGACTTTCTCGCGTTCATGCCGCCGCACGAGAGGAGCGCCGTTCAGGCGTTGTTTTCGACGGTTCTCGCCACGGGCGTGTCGAGCACCTACGAGTCGAGCATCCCCACGCCGAGCGGCGAAAAGCTCTGGTTCTCGACCACGATGGGCCCGATGAGAAGCGGCGAGCGCATCACCGGAGTCGTGCTCGTAGCTCAGGAGATCACCGAGCTCCGTCGCACCCAGCTCCAATTTGCAGCCGCTCAGCGAATGGCCGCCGTCGGCACTCTGGCCGCGGGCATCGCTCACGAGATCAACACGCCTATCCAGTTCGTGGGTGACAGCATTCAGTTCTTGCGCGAAGGCATGCAAGACCTCCTGACCGTAGTCGACAAGCTCGAGGACGTCCGTCGGTTGGTCGTTGAAAAATCGCCTTCTGCGACGATCGACGTAGCCATCGCTGCGGTCGCGAAGGCCGAGGCTGCGGCCGATCTGCCGTTTCTCCGCGAGAATGTGCCTCCGGCCTTCGAGCGCTGCATCGACGGTGTGGGTCGGGTGGCGAGCATCGTGCAATCGGTCCGCGAGTTTGCCCATCCGGCGCACCGAGAGATGGTGGCGGTCGATCTCAATCGAGCGATCACGAACACGCTCACGATCGCCAGAAACGAGTACGCGCATGTCGCCGACCTCGAGACCGATCTCGGCGAGCTCTCGCTCGTGACCTGTCACGTCGATCAGATCAACCAGGTCGTGCTCAATCTCGTCACCAACGCCGCGCACGCCATCGACGACGTCTTCAAATCGAGCGGAATCAAAGGGCGGCTGAGCGTTCGAACCAGAATGGACGGCGGGAACGTCGTCATCTCCGTTAGCGACACGGGCCCGGGTATCCCGGAAGCCATTCGCGACCGCATCTTCGAGCCCTTCTTCACGACGAAGGATGTCGGCAAGGGAACCGGGCAGGGCCTTGCCCTTGCGTGGAGACAGGTCACAAACAATCACGGCGGTACGCTGCGGTGTGAAACGGGCGTCGGCAAAGGCACGACGTTCTTCGTGCGTCTGCCCGCAGCGGGTAAACCGCAGGCGGGAACGCCATGAGGCCGAAAATTCTTTGCGTCGACGACGAGCCCATGTTGCTCAAGAGCATGATGGTGGCCATGAGAAAACACTTCGAGGTCATCCCCGCCAATAGCGCTGCGGAGGCCTTCGATATTCTCGAGCGCGATCCCGAGCTTCGGGTCGTCGTCTCCGACTACAAGATGCCGCGAATGGATGGCGGGGTTTTTCTCGACAAGGTTCGGGAGCGATTCCCGTCGGTGATTCGCATCCTGCTCAGCGGCGCCGGCGCGGAGGACGTAACAGACACCGAGCTGGTGTTCCGTTTCCTGTCGAAGCCTTGCCCGCGCGACGCGTTCATCAGCGCCATCGAAGAGGCCTTGGCTCAATAGGATCGGAGCCCTTCGCACTCACGCCATTCGATACGCCCACTGCTTTGGTTCCGCGATTCGGCCGGCGTCTGACCGGTCAAAGTCAACGAGGAGTTTACGACCGCTCGAGAGGCGCACGCCGAAAGTGGCTGAATTCTCGGTGGATTGTGATCGCGTGCATCGGCACGGCGCTCGCTAATGCGCGCCCATGCACGTCAAACGGCTCCTCCTCGGTGTTCTCCTCGCAGTCCCTTTTTTCCCCGCGTGCTCGAGCGGGTCGGCGTCAGAAGACGCGACGAGCTCCACTGGCCAGAGCGTCTCCACGAACGACATCATGGCGCGCGCTCAAGAGTGGGTGAACGATGGCGTTCCGTATTGCGGCGGAGTGCGCGGCGGCACCGACGAGATTTGCGGCGGCACGTGCGATCGCCCCTCGGCAGCATGGAATGATTTCCGAAGCGACTGCTCGGGCTTCGTCTCCTGGTGCTGGCAAATCATGGACGATCCGGCGACCAGTGAATACGTCTCCGACCGCGGCGGCTCGCAAGGCTGGCACACGATTGCGATCGACGATCTGCAAGCAGGCGACGCGATCGTCACCGACGGCCACATCAAACTGTTCTCGAGCTTTTCAGGATCGAGCGCGCTAGATATTTTCGAAGAGTACGATTGCGGTGAGGTCGCTCGTGAGACCGTTCAAGGATTCTCGCGCAGCGGAGACTCCATCTACATCTCCGGCGACTCGCGCACGTATCACCCGATTCGTCGCAACGACGTCGACGGTCCGAGCACGGCGCCGCCGTCCGCACCCGCAGTCGTGGAGAGCGCATTTCAAGCCAACACGGGCAACTTGTGGACGGCAGACAGCTCTGGTGGTCACCGATGGGATTTGGGCATGATGCAGGGAACCAGCCCGAGCATCGCGGCGCTTGCCGGCGGCGGCTTCGAGATCGCGGTTCAAACGAACACGGGAGAATTGTGGACGGTGGGTGATGGCGGCGATCGCGCGTGGGGTTTGGGCATGATGCACGGAACCAGCCCGAGCATCGCCGCGCTCGCGGGCGGTGGATTTCAAGTCGCGTTTCAAGCGAACACCGGAGAATTGTGGACGGTTGGCAGCGCGGCCAACGGCCCTCAATCGCTCGGCATGATGAACGGCACCAGCCCGAGCATCACGGGTCTCACCGGCGGCGGCTACGAGATCGCGTTCCAAGCCAACACCGGCGAGCTATGGACCGCCGGAGCTGCAGGCACCGGGAGCTGGAAGCTCGGCATGCTGAGCGGCACTAGCCCCGCCATCGTCGGGCTCACCGGCGGAAGCTACGAGGTCGCGTTCCAAGCCAACAACAGTGATCTGTGGACCATCGGCGCTGCCGGCAACAAGCACTGGGACCTCGGCATGATGCCGGGAAGCAGCCCGAGCATCACGGCTCTCTCGGGCAACGGTTACGTCGCCGCCATGGAGGCCAACACCACTTCTCTTTGGACCGCCGGCACCAATGGCATCAGTAATTGGCAGTACGGCATGATGAGCGGCACCAGCCCCAGCGTGTCTGTGCATGACGACCAAGTGCACGTCGTCTTCCAAGCGAACACCGGCGATCTCTGGGCGGTCGGTGACAACGGCAACGGCGATCAGCTGCTCGGAATGATGAGCGGCACCAGCCCGTCCGGCTCGTGATTCGGTCACCGATACTCTAGTCTGACGTGATCGATGTTGGTGACGCAGGATCGGAAGGCGTATTGCGTGGCGACGATCTTCGTCGTGCTCAGTGCGCCTTCTGCGTTCGCGAAAGGCACGGACGACGACGCAGCGCGCTGTGCGGCCTCGTACGAATCGGCTCAAGTATTGCGACGCGGCGAGCATCTCGAAGCCGCGCGCGCGCAGCTCCTCGTCTGTGAAGGTACGTGCCCAAGCTCGCTGGCAAAAGACTGTTCGGAGTGGCGGCGCGGTGTCGACGCTCTCATCCCGACGGTTCTCCCGATCGCACGCGACGCAGGAAATCATGCCCTTTCCGGCGTTCGAATCACCGTCGACGGATCGCTGCCTCCGCGCGACGACGGCGCAATCGCCGTAGAGCCCGGCACGCACGTCTTCAAATTCGAAAAGGACGGCTTCGTCTCGCTCGAGGCACGCGCCGAAGTGCACGCAGGTGATCGCAATCATCCGCTCGACGTAGTGCTCGTCGCGGAGACGACGGTCGTAGCCACGCCCCTGAGACCGGTTCCCACGAAGCCGGCAACAGCTTCCTATGTGAGCGGCGGATTCGGGATTGCCGCGCTCGCCACCGCGGGCGTGCTCGCGATCGCCGGCGACATCGATCGATCGAATCTTCGATCTTCGTGTGCGCCGACGTGCGACTCGGCACAGGTCAACACCGTCAGCACTCTGTGGTGGACCGCCGGTGGTCTCGCTGCGGCTGGTGTCGTCGCGATCGGAGTCGGCATCGTGCTGTGGCCACGATCACCGCAAAATTCAGCTACTTCACCGACGATGTCGATTGGCCCGCGTTCGCTCACGTTGGCCTGGCGCCTACCTTAAGTTTCGCGCGGGCTCACGAATCGTCGTTGCCGCGCAGGCCATGACGAACCATCAAGCGGTGCACGAGCTGGCGCGAAATTCCCATCGACGCTGCAGCCCGCGCTGCGTTGCCTCCATGCTCGCGAAGCTTGGCTGCCAAGTAGCTCACCTCGAAACGATCGCCGATGCGCTGCCGGGCATCGCGCCACGAGAGCTGCAAAACCGCGTCGAATTCTCTCCGCACCTCACCTTCGACACCTTGAAAATCCAGCG
>JBDTFL010000015.1:0-3995 GCA_039937955.1 Polyangiaceae bacterium
GACGCGCAGAAAGCCGCGCAGCCCCTCGTCGCGGAGGAGACGTCCCGGCTCGAGCAAGTGCATCGGACCGGCCAACGCGCTCATCCTCGGTGCCGGTGTTGCTGGTCTCTCGGCGATCGGAACCGCACGAAGGCTCGGCGCCCGCGTCGAGGCATTCGACGTTCGCAAAGTCGCCAAAGAACAGGTGGAGAGCCTCGGCGCAAAATTCGTCGAGGTCGACGCCGAAGAAGATGCACAGACGGCAGGCGGTTACGCGAAAGAAGTAAGTGCAGAATACAAGCAAAGGCAAGCCGAGCTCCTCGCGAAACACGTCGGCAAAGCGGATCTCGTCATCACGACGGCGCTCATCCCCGGCAAGCGCGCGCCCATTTTGATCACCACGGACATGGTGAAAGCCATGAAGCCCGGGAGTGTCATCGTCGACTTGGCCGCCGAGCAGCAAGGAAACTGCGAGCTCACGGAAGCCGGCAAAACCGTGGTCAAACACGGCGTCACCATCATCGGCGACGTGAACCTCACGAGTCACTTGGCGGTCCACGCGAGCCACATGTACTCGCGCAACATGGAGAAGTTTTTCTTCCACCTCACGAAAGACGGCGCGTTGAAATTCGACATGAACGACGAAATCACGGCCGGCTGCCTCATCACGCATGGCGGAGAAATCGTGCAAGCAAAGACCAAAGAAGCAATCAACGGCGTCGCCGGCTCGAACGAGCGAGGTGCCGCATGAGCGACGATCTCGTTTTCGGTTTGTACATTTTCGCGCTCGCCACGTTCGTCGGTTACCAAGTCATCTCGCGTGTGCCTCCCCTTTTGCACACGCCACTCATGAGCGGCACGAACGCGATCAGCGGAATCTCGCTAGTCGGCTCACTCGTCGCCGCTGGCGGCAAGCACGACCTCACGTCGTCGATTTTGGGATTCGTCGCCGTGACCGCGGCAAGCATCAACGTCGTCGGCGGCTTCATGATCACCGACCGCATGCTGCGCATGTTCAACAAGAAAAAATCTCCGGCATTGCCGCCCGCCGCGGCAGCTGGTGCAAAACGACCGGTCAAAACAGCCTGATCATCATGCGCGAACAATTCATCAGCCTCGCGTATCTCGTCGCGTCGATCCTCTTCATCATGTGTCTGCGCGGGCTCTCGTCGCCCGAGCAAGGCCGTCGCGGAATTTTTCTCGGCGAGCTCGGTATGCTCATCGCCGTCGTCGCTACGCTCTTCAAAGCGGAGATCATCACCTTCGAGTGGATCATCGCCGGCCTCCTTTTGGGCTCGCTGATCGGAACCGCGATTTCGCTTCGCATCCCGATGACGCAGATGCCAGAACGAATCGCGCTCTCACACGCGTTTGGCGGTCTCGCGACCTCACTGGTCGGCGTCGCGGAATATCATCGCGTGCGCGACATCGCTGCACAGCTCGCGACCGACGCAATCACCGTCGCGCAAGCCGGCCACGGAATGACGCGGCTCGAGATGGGCTCGCTCGGCTTCGAGGTTTTTTTGGGATCACTCACCTTTACCGGCAGCCTCATGGCGTTCGGTAAATTGCAGGGTTTCATCACTGGCGCGCCCGTCACGTGGAAGGGTCAGAACCTGATGAACTTCGGCGCGTTCGGCGGCGCCATCGTGCTTCTCGTCTACCAAGTCATCTTTCTCGCCGACGCTCCTCAATGGATGTTCTTCACCATGTGCGGCACCGGTTTCTCACTCGGCGTGCTCGCGGTTCTTCCGATCGGCGGCGCCGATATGCCCGTCGTCATCTCGCTTTTGAACTCGTACGCAGGTCTCGCGGCATGCGCGACCGGCTTCGCATTGCGCAGCAACATCTTGATCATCTCCGGTGCGCTCGACGGCTCGTCGGGACTTTTGCTTTCGCTCTTGATGAGCAAAGCAATGAACCGATCGTTCGCGAACGTTTTGTTCGGCGCATTCGGCACCGGTGATTCCGGCGGAGTCACGGCACCAGGTGCAGGTCCAGCGCGCGCGTTCAACGATGCCACCATCGAGGATGCAGCTGCAGTTCTCGCTGCGAGCCAAACCGTGATCATCGTTCCTGGCTACGGAATGGCGGTTTCACAAGCACAACATGCGGTTCGCGATCTCGCTGCTGCGCTCGAGAAAAATGGCACAGAGGTGAAGTACGCGATTCATCCAGTCGCCGGCCGCATGCCGGGTCACATGAACGTGCTGCTCGCCGAGGCGAATGTCCCTTACGACGCGCTCTTCGATCTCGACATGATCAACGACGACTTCGCACGCACCGACGCCGTGATCGTGGTCGGAGCAAATGACGTCGTGAATCCTGGCGCCAAAACCGACACCAAGAGCCCGATCTACGGCATGCCCGTTTTCAACGTCGAGCAAGCGCGCTCCGTCATCGTGTTGAAACGCAGCATGAACACCGGATTTGCCGGCGTCGAAAACGAGCTGTTTTTCCTGCCCAATACGATGATGGTGCTCGGCGACGCGAAGAAAACACTCATCAGCTTGTTCGGCGCCGTCAAAGGCGACGGCCACTGAAGACCGACACGAGCAATCGGCGCGCGTGGATTTGGGTCATCGCGATCATAGGCGTCGTCGCCGCCGTTGGCGCGATTCTCACGCCAATCATCGGCCATGCGCTCGACACTCCGTTCGGCAAAGGCTTTAAAAAGGGCTTCTTGGGAGCGCTCACTGGCAAGGGCGAAACGAAAACCCCGGCCGAGAAGGCCGTGACCAAAGCCGGAAAATGTCAGACGACGACAGTCGTCTCGGGTGAGAACGCCGAAAAGGATTACGACGCGGATGTCCACCTCGATTTGGATTTCGTCGTCTGCATCATGTCGGCAGTCGGCACCAGCGCGCCGTCGTGCGACGACATGGCGCAAGCGTTCGTCGACACCGCGCATCCTACGCGCCGCTTCATGGTGATCGCGAAGCGGCTACTCGGCGGCGACGAGATTCTCTGTCAGCGCACGTACACGACGACCGGCGAGATGATCATCGATCACCTAGAAAAATAGGGCTATTTCGTTTTTTTCGTCCGCAGCTGCTTGAGCCGGTTGATTAGGCCGTTGGTCGACCCGTCGTGCGTGGTCACGGGTGCGGCGCCAGAGAGCTCGGGCTCTATCTTTTTCGCCAACTGCTTGCCCAATTCGACACCCCACTGGTCGAAGCTGAAGATGTTCCACACGATGCCCTGCGTGAAGATCTTGTGCTCGTACATGGCCACGAGCTTGCCCAACATTTTCGGTGTGAGCTTTTGGAACAGGATCGAGTTGGTCGGGCGATTTCCCGGGAAACATTTGTGCGGCAAAATTTCTGCGATGCGCTCGGCGGGTAGCTTCTGAGCTTCGAGCTCCGCGCGCGCTTCGTCTTCGGTTTTGCCTTTCATCAAGGCTTCGGTTTGCGCGAAAAAATTCGCGAGCAAGACCGTGTGGTGATCTTCGCCGCCGCCGTCGTCCTTCGGTGACACGACCTGGTTTTGCGATTCGATCGGCGCCAAGAAATCCGCGGGGATGATGCGCGTGCCTTGGTGAATCAATTGATAGAACGCATGCTGGCCGTTCGTGCCGGGCTCGCCCCAGACGATGGGGCCCGTCATGTAATCCGTGATGACGTTTCCGCTTTTGTCGACACGCTTGCCGTTCGACTCCATGTCTCCCTGCTGAAAATACGCGGGAAAACGGTGCATATATTGATCGTACGGAAGGATGGCCTGCGTCTCGGCGCCGAAAAAATTGTTGTACCAAATGCCGAGCATTCCCAAAATGACGGGAATGTTTTTCTCGAGCGGCGCGGACTTGAAGTGCTCGTCCATCTCGAACGCGCCCGTGAGCAGCTCCTCGAAATGGTCCATTCCGATGACGCACGCGATCGAGAGTCCGATCGATGACCAGAGCGAATAGCGGCCGCCGACCCAATCCCAAAACGGAAACATGTTTTGCGTGTCGATGCCGAACTTGGCGACCTCTTTTTCGGCGGTGGAAACCGCGACGAAATGCTTGGCGACCG
>JBDTFL010000016.1:0-4351 GCA_039937955.1 Polyangiaceae bacterium
CTATGGACTACGATTTGGGGTCTCGTTTGGTTTCACGCAAGGGGCCACGATTTATTTTTTTGCGTCGCTGCCGAGGTCTTCCGCGAGATAGCTCAAGATGACCTCGTCCAAGCTTTTGTCGCTGATCAAATCCTCACCAAAAATGGAGCTTTGCTGCGGTCGCGCTTGTCCGAAAATAGCCGCTGGTCGCGCCGGCGCATAACGACCTTGGCCTGCGTCGGCCGGTGCTGTGGCGGGTGCCGGCCGCTCGCTCTTCGGTTTCGGCGGTCGCGGCGTAGTCCCTTTTCGCGGGCGATTCGAAGCTGGTTTGTTCGCGACTGGCGCGGATGGGGTCGCCGCCCTGAGCTCCGGCTCCGACGCTGGCTCTTCGCGTTTCAGCGTTCGATAACGACCCGTTCCGACCTCCGCTGAGCCCGCTTGATCCAAACGGCGCACCAAGTTCGCAGGCGTCGGCGGCAACAGCTCGTGATCCGGAACCGACGGTGAGCGGCGCGCCGGCGGGATGTTCGAGCGTTCGAGCGCGTCGAAATCGAGGGTCAAATCCTCGCGTGCGGTGAGCGGCACCGCGGATATCGGTGAGTCGTCGGGAATGGTGGCGGCCGCTGCACGAACCACCGGCGGCGTGTGCACGCGCGGCGATGGAATCGGCGGCGACAAATTCACGTCGAGCGCGGACGACGGCGGCGGCGCGGGAACGGTGTTGGATGGCGCCTCGTTCACACGCGGAGAAGACGACGGCGCCGAGGGTGGGGCAGGCGGGGCCTTCATGTCGATCACGCGCGGCGCGTTTTCCACCGTCGGGTCGGCCAGGTGATCGAACTGGCCGTCGCGCAGCGCGATGAACATCGCCTTGTGCTGCGCCTTCATCAACTGCTTGACGGTCTCGCTCATCCCGTCCGCGCCGAGATGCTCGGCGTAGCTCGTCTTGACGCTCTTCAGGATCCGCCCGCCGTCCATGAAGAGGTGAGTGATGATGTGCGGATGCTTCACGCCGGAGTCTTCCGTTTGAATATGGAAAACCCGGTTTTTATGCCGGACGTTGTTGTTGTAGCCGAGCAGCGGCGATTGGAACTTGGCCATCTGGGTAGCGACCAGGCTTGGTCGCGTCTAGAGCGACCGCTCGCCTCGGAAAAAGCGGCGCGCGGGCTCACCTCAAAGGTATCACTCGCGCGCGATTGGCTCCAGACAGCTTTCGCGTGCGTGGCGAATGTCGGACAACGCCAAATCGAGCCTAGTTTGCCCGTTATTCCGAATCGTGAGTGATTTGCCGCCCGTTGTTCCGATTTCCGCCGCTGAGACGCCGCTCTTGTAAGCCGCCGCGACGACCTTTGCCGTCTTGTCGCGAGCAACGCTCACCAAGATGCGTGACGGCGCCTCGCCGAACAAAATCGCGAGATTCGTCTCCGACAAATCGATGCTCGCGCCGATCTGCTCCCCCGCGAATTCCGGAATGCTCGCGCAACATTCGGCGAGCGCAATGGCCAGTCCCCCGTCCGACAAATCATGTGCACTCTGCAACAATTGAGCGCGCGCCAGCTCGAGCACCAATTTTTGAAGGCGCGCCTCCGCTTCCAAATCGATGGTGATGTCGTGACCCGAGATTTTTGCAGCGGTCTTGCCGGTGCGGTGAGCAACGAGCGCGCTTCCGCCGAGTGAGCTCACGGGCGCAGCGAGTGAGCCGAGCAGCAAGATGGTGTCGCCTTCGCGTTTGAACCATTGCGTGACGCGATCGTCGATCGACGCGAGCTGACCGACGCAGCCGATGGTGGGGGTCGGCAAAATTGCGCGGGGCCCGGTCGAAAATTGCGTTTCGTTGTAGAGGCTGACGTTACCGCTGACGATCGGAACACCGAGCGCGTTGCATGCGGCGGCGATGCCGTCGATGGCGCGTGCGATCTGCTCCATGATTTCTGGGCGCTCGGGATTTCCGAAATTGAGGCAGTCGGTCAAACCGATCGGCTCGCCACCAGAGCACACGACGTTGCGGCAGGCTTCAGCGACGGCCATAGCGCCGCCGACGAACGGATCGAGCTCGCATTTCTTGCCGTTGCAGTCGACGGCGAACGCCAAAAACTTCTCGATGGTCACGCCGTCTTTTTCGCAAGGCACGCGCACAATCGCGGCGTCGGAGCCGGGACGTACGACGGTGCCGCCGCGCACGATGTGATCGTACTGCTCCCAAATCCAACGACGGCTTCCGAGATTCGGTGATCCGCAGAGCGCCAAAAGATCATCGGAATAATTTTCTTTTTCGACGAGCGAATCGAACCTGACCTCTTCGACCTTCGGAAGATCTCCGCGCGGCCGTTCATAAACCGGCGCGTCATCCGTGAGCGCACCAATTGGCAAATCACAAACGACGACCGAAGCACGCTGGGAAGGCTTGTTTTCAAGTGGATCGTAACCAGGCGTGGCTTTGACGACCCAACGTTTCGTGTCGGTGACTTTGCCGATCACGGCCGCATCCAAATCCCATTTTTTGCAGATCGCGAGCACCTCGTTTTCGAGCCCCACCTTCGCCACGAGCAACATGCGCTCTTGCGATTCACTCAAGAGAATTTCGTACGGCGACATTTTCTTCGCGCGGCGCGGGATCAAATCCAAATCGATCTCGATGCCGTTGTCCGCACGCGCCGCCATCTCGACCGACGATGACGTGAGACCCGCCGCGCCCATGTCTTGGATGCCTTCGAGCACGTCTGTCGAAAATAATTCGAGACAACATTCGATCAGCAATTTGCCCATGAAAGGGTCGCCGACCTGCATCGTCATTTTTTGGCCGACGTCTCCGCCTTCTGCGAATTCGTCGCTGGCCATCGTCGCGCCGTGAATGCCGTCGCGTCCTGTTTTTGCGCCGATGTACAAAATCGGATTACCGATGCCCGCTGCGCGTCCGTAAAAAATGCGATCGGTGCGCGCGACTCCGCACGTGAATGCGTTCACCAAAATATTTCCGTCGTAGCGTGCGTCGAAATCGATCTCGCCACCGACCGTGGGAACTCCGATCGCATTTCCGTAACCACCGATTCCCGCGACGACGCCGTGCACGAGCTCGCGGGTGCGCGGATGCGAAATCGAGCCGAAACGAAGGCTGTTCATCGATGCAATGGGACGCGCGCCCATCGTGAAGACGTCGCGCAAAATTCCGCCGACGCCCGTGGCTGCGCCTTGGTACGGCTCGATGAAGCTCGGGTGGTTGTGTGACTCCATTTTGAAGACCGCGGCGAAGCCATCACCGATGTCGACGACGCCCGCGTTCTCGCCGGGCCCTTGAATCACCTTCGGGCCTTTGGTCGGCAAGCGGCGCAAATGCGCGCGTGATGATTTGTACGAGCAGTGCTCGCTCCACATCACGCTGAAGACGCCGAGCTCCGTGTACGTCGGCGCCCGCTCGAGCGCTTTTTCGATGCGCGCGTATTCGTCTGGTGTGATCTTGTGGGATTTTTTGGCGGCGTCAGTGATCTCTTGATCACCGGGAAAATCAGCGGGTTTCACGATCGGGAAGGTTGCCCGATCGCACGGGCGCGTCAACGATCAGCGGCCGATTCTCGGCTCAATAGAAATCGGCGACGGCGCCGGACTGAATCGTGCTCATTTCGTGGGATCTCCATATCCGCACGACCAGCCGCAACCATGCTCCGCGCACGTTGGTGCGCCAACGCATTCGACGTGCGAATACACCTGACCGACGCAATCGTTCTTGGTGTCGCAGTAGGTCGGGATGCGTTCGTATGTGATCGCGCCGGCCGGCTCGCTGACGGTGACGCTGTCCGGACCGTTGAAGCCGTAACGGAACGCACCGTTGATCTCCGCGACGTTGGATTGCAGATCGATGAAGTCTCTCGTGATGCCGAAGCTGCCGGTCGCGCGCTCGATCTTCGCCGCCACGGCGGTGGGGGTCGATGACGGAATCAGATCGGCGAAGAATGCATGTCCGTCGGGCTTTGCTACCTCGTCGTAAAACACCGCGTAGCGCACCGGCCCTTCTTTGCCTTTCACCTCCCAAGCGCCGAGGAGCTGACGATAGTCGCCGCCGAGCGTCGGCGTTCCGTTGCTCGCCGTCGATGGGGGTGCCGGAGATTTTGCGGTGCCGGGATCCTTGGAGGTATCGCCGAGCGCCGAGCTCTCGTCTTGGCTCGATGGGTCTTCCGAACCCGAGCACGCAGCGGTGCCGACGATCGCGGCGAGGAAGACGACGCCGGAAACAGCACGAGCAAATGAAGAAGATGTGCGGGTGAGGATCGTGATCGAGCGATGCATGGAGAGCTCCTTTTCGTGGGGACGACGAGGTAAGAGCATGTCGTGGGCCAGCGCACGATCCCCTCATTTTTCCGGCAATTCGTGCGATTCG
>JBDTFL010000017.1:0-3595 GCA_039937955.1 Polyangiaceae bacterium
TGATTACCTTTATTTTATCAGGTGAAATCATCTGCAACTTGTTGGTTGCATATTGTCCGACGCCGATCGCAATGTCCGGATCGATCGTCTTCAATGCTTCACGCAGGTGCGCGTCGCAGACCGCTTCGACCGCGGCGCGTTCCTTCTTCGTGAGCTTGTCGGGTGTGAGGTTCGACCCCGATTCGGTGAGGTAGAGGAGCGGGCAGTAGTTCAAGATGATCCCCATCTCGAAGAATTTTTTCGCGTCGGGAAATTTCTGAGCGATGGCTCCCCACAGACGCTTTCCGGAAACTTCACTGCGGGTCGACGCGAGGCCGAGCACCGGCCGCTTCGGATGCTCGTTCGTCGGCCGTCCGATTTTTCCCTCGAGCTTCATCCAATCGCGCACGAGCGAAACTTCGCCGAACGGCACACCGGTCTGACCCATTCCGAACGGGCCCGGATTCATACCGACGAACACGACGCGCTTGTTGCCGGCGCCGAGCTTCAAATATTTTTCGGCGACCGGCCAGGCGTACTCGAGCGGCTCGTAGACGAACGCCGCGCTCGGGAATTTCAACGCGTGCGTTTCTTGGCGCAGCTTCTTTGCGAGCGAGACGAGCGACATCTTCGAGATCCCGACGAGCGAACTATTTTTTTTCGTCCGAGCAACAGCGAATTCCGATGTTGACGAGCGGCTGATTACGCGTGCCCACGCCATTCTGGTCGCAGCGTAACGTTGCCGTGTTTCCTTCCATGTACGAGCCGCCACGAATGCGGCATTGCGCATTATTTGCCGTGTCGTTCTGGCAGGCGTTGTCCCATTCCCAAACATTGCCGCTCATGTCGTGGATGCCGTCGTAACCTCCGATGCATGCGGGCAATGAGCCTGCGGTGACGACGCCGCCTTCGCCCAAATCGTTTCCGTTGCAGGCGCTCGCGTCGTAGCCGCCGCCGTCGTCGTCGTTCACGTCGCCGTACGGAAATGTTTTGGTGCCGTTGGCGCTGCACGCGAAATACCATTCGCCGGAAGCAGCGTCGGTCATGTCGGTTTCGCCGCCGTCCGTGATCGATCCGCAGAGCCTTTTTCCGGCCCACTCGCAGTAGGCTTTGGCCGCGCACCAATCATTGCCGTGCGTCGGAAAATCGGGATGCGAGAGGGTCTCGATGCCCGGTCCTTGATAGATCGAGTCGCCGGCGCATGGTCCTGTTCCGCCGCCGTCTGCGCCGGTTGCGATCAAGAACGCGAGGTACTCGCGGTTCGTGACCTCCAGCTTGTCGATGCAAAATCCGGCGTCGATGTCGACCTGATCGCTGCCGCATTTTCCGGTGATTGGCGCGCCGTCGGGCTGTACCACCGCGCCGTCGCTCAGAAGGATCGCGCCGTCGGACAAAATTTCTGCGTCGTCGGATGGTCCGGAATCGGCAACGACATAAACGATGGCTCCCGCGTTGAGCGCGCAGCTCGCGGCGACTACGCCGACGCTGGAGAGAGCGAGTCCGACCAACACGGTGTCTCGGCGACGCATTTGCTCATTCTAACGGATCTAGCGAGCGGAGGCGGATGGCGTGCTGACGATCCGGAAAATCACGATCGCAGTCGCGGCAGCCAGCGTCTCTGCAAACACGAGCTGTTGCACGCTCACCGTATGAAACATGACTGCGTCGAGATGCCAGAGTGAGGTCGTTGCGCGATATGCCGCGAGCAATATGGCGACCGTCAAAATTCCCGCGGTCGCAGATCGACGCGCGCACGCCCACGCCATGAGGACGATCGAATACGAAGCGACGAAATCGTTCACGAGCTGACGCGGGCCTTCGGTGAGCCAGGGATGCGTGAAAACCGAAATCGAGATCAGCCACGCGTGCACGGCGAGCGTCCCGAAAAGCACGCCGGCAATCTGCGGGACGACGACGAGTGAACGCGCCGCGAATCTCTCGGAGCGAACCGCGAGCACGAAAACGAGGACGGCCGCGACGGTCGAGAGCAGGTTGGCGAAGAGCGCAGCGTCGGCGCTCCCCAGCGTGAGCCGTTCTGCGGCGAGGCCGGAGCTCACGGCCACCGCAACGCCGGCACCCGACAAAAATCCGGCGATTTGCGCTTGTCCGTCGTCTGTCACTGCTGAGCGACTCTCATGAGCTCGTGCCTCGTGACTATTAACGAGGCCTTTTTTTGTCTTACCAAATCAGCTGCGATTCGCCACCGCGCTGCGAAAATCGGCTAAGTCTGCGGCCGATGTTCACCGATCCGAATCTGCCTCGTGAAATTTTCGGTTGGCACTCCGACCGCCTCGGTCTCGACATGCCGATCGTCCGCTACGGAAATTGGGGACGTCCGCTGCTTCTGTTTCCCACCGCAGGAAGTGACCTTCTCGACTGCGAGCGCTTCTGGCTCATCAAAGCCATCGAGCATCAAATCTTCGCCGGCAAGGTCAGCGTTTTTTCGATCAACACCATCAACAAAATGTCGTGGATGAACGACTCGGTCGACCCACATGAATCGGGCCGTCGGCAAGCGCTCTACTCCGGTTACATCGAAGACGAGGTGGTGCCGCACATTCGTCGCGCAGTCGGCAACGAGAACGCGCGCATTGCGGCCGCGGGTGCGAGCTTCGGTGCCTTCCATGCAGCAAATGCCGTGTTTCGTAGGCCAGATCTGTTCGACACGTTGATCGCCATGAGCGGTTTTTACGATCTCGCGCCCGGGTACACGCGCGGTCAAACCTCGGACGACATCTACTTCAACAATCCGACCGCTTACGTGCCGCACATCTCCGACGGCAGTCAGCTCCATCTGCTTCGTCACAGCTCGATCAATTTGATCTGCGGGCAGGGCGCATACGAGCGTCCAGAAAAGTCGCGCGCGTTTTCACAGCTGCTGTGGAGCAAGGGCATCTGGAACAACCTCGACATTTGGGGTCACGACGTGAATCACGATTGGCCGTGGTGGCACAAAATGCTGAGCGTCTATATCGACAAGCTCGGTTGGTGATGCGTCGGGTGGGGACGAAATCGTGCTGAATTACCGCGTAAAAGTGCTGCCGGCCGAGCACGCGCTCGCCGTCGAGATGATGATCGACGCCACGGCTGCCGACGGCACGAGCGCGAACGAGCTCGTCCTCGAGGTGCCGACTTGGGTGCCGGGCGCGTACGGCTTCATGCGCTACGGACGCGACATCGTCGACGTGCGCGCATTCGACGCCGCGAGCGGGTCGCCACTCGCTGTCGAGCGACACGGATGGAACGCATTTCGAATCGGCGCGGGCAAGCGCCGCATCAAAGTGACGTACAAAGTTTTCGTCGTCGACGCCGCGTGGGGTGAGCTGGTCGGTATCGTCGGAACCGATCAAGCTGTGCTGCTCGCGACGCGCTTGTTCCACGTGCGCAACGAGCAAGGTGCCCCGTGTCGCGTAACGTACGATCTGCCTGAAAAATGGGCATTTCATCATCCGAGCGGCGCCGTGCAGGTCGAAGACAAAACGTACGAGTACCCGAGCTACGCGGTGTTGCTCGACACGCCCGTAGTGTGCGGCGCCTTCGAAAAAATCACGCGCGACATTTCTGGCACGCCCTTCCACTTCATTTTCTTGGAGCGCGCGACCGGCTTCACGAAAAA
>JBDTFL010000018.1:0-8152 GCA_039937955.1 Polyangiaceae bacterium
ATCGTAAGCGTTGCCGTCCGACTCGTAGAGCAAACCGCGAGAAAACACGGGGGTGGGGTTGTAATTTGCCGTTACGCCGGACCCGCGAAGGAACGCTCCGTCGCTGTCTGCGCAGATCGTGGTGACACTGTAACCGTAGCTGTAGGCGGCGAAAAGCAGAGATGCCGACGGTGTGGCGATCGGCATGGTCGAGTATTGAATGGGGGCGCCATAAGGCCTAGGCGTTCCGTTGTCGTAGATGACGAGCGCGTAGCCGTAATAGGGATAAGATTGGTAGCTCGAAACGGCGACACTGTTTTCGGTTCCGGCCAGCACCTGTATGCCATAGACATTCGTGGTCGGTGGCATCGCGAAGGATGCACTAGCAGTGAAGGTAGTGAGGTCTACGCGACGAATCGTCGACGATCCGCTGAGGACGACCCAAAGCGCTTGTCCGTCATCGGAGATGGATATTTGTGTCGGTGACGGGCCGACGTAAACCGTCGCGAGAACCGTGGCCGACATCGGGTCGATCTTCGCGATGCTGTTCCCTTGCGAGGTTACGTAGGGGGAGATCGACGCGTAGAGGTAGCCATCGTAGGGATTATAAGCGAGACCGGACCCTGGCAGCGCGATCCCCGAGAGCGAAGTCACGCTCGGACGCACCTCGGCCGGCAGAGTGGGAGACGGCGACGTTGCTGTATACGCAGAGCTCGGAATGACGCAAGCAGATGCGAGACCGGCGTCGGTCGTGCAGTAATAGTTGGACTGGACGCAGACAAGCGAGGTGGATGAAGCGCACTCGAGCTGACCACACTCGCCACAGGAATCGCCAATGGCGGCATCAGCAGAAAGAAATTGGAGAGCTCCATAACCTCCACAGGCATTCGCACCTGCATCGACCGGCGACGTCGAGCACGGAGTTAGGCTCGCGCCCGCGCATTCGACGACGTTCGAGCCGACGCAGGCGATCGTTCCGTCGTTGCAAGCGCCGCACGAATCGCCGGGATTTACCGTGTTTCCAGCGATCTCGAGGACGCTGTAACCGCCGCATCGATTGAGCGCCTTCGCGGCATCTGGCACGCCTGTATCGGCGTGTGCGTCCGTCTTCGATGCGTCGCGGCTTGCGTCAGCGACGAGCGCCGCATCGTCGGTAGACGTGTCGATCGCGACGTCGTCGATGGCTGCATCGTCCTGCACGATGGAGATCGAGTCGTCGCTGGCGCCGCCGCAGGCACCGATCGAGAACAGCGGGCCGCATGCGATCAGGATTGCGAAGATGAGACGGGACTGCGTGCGATCGCTCATCGTGCAGCCCAATAGACGCCGTCGTTGCCCGCCCAGTAGACATTGGTCGCATCGAGTGCGAGCTGCGTCGCACCCGTCTTGATGTTTGCGATCACCGAATCGGCTGCGGTCGCCAAATTCGTTTCGTGGATCCCGTCAGCGGCCCAAAGGACAGCAGTGTCATCCGCAATGATTGGCCCCCCATTGAAGCTCACTGGGAGCGCCGCCAAAACCTTGGGGACACAAGCCGTAGGATCACAGCTAACGAGGTAACCGGGGTTGTCGAAGTAGAGCTGACCGGAATGGTATGCCAAACCACTTTGGTAGGCAGTCGTCGAGGAGACGACGGTAGTCGTCGGCGGATCACTGAGTGTGATCGATTCGAGACCGTAACCATAGGACCCGTTGACGACGAACAACGACGACGGACCGGGCGTCATCGTCGTCGAGTACGAATATTGGTTGGTCATGAGAACCGGAGCGTCGTTGCAGCCTGTTTGCGCACATTTGTTGATGCCGGCGCTGACGGTCCAATAAAAGCTCGTGTCGTCGACGACGATGCGCGAATTACTGGACGGGACGTCCGAGACCGCTTTCGGAGATCCGACGCAGCCGGTGACGGGGCATTTATAAACGCCGTATGCGTTCGTCCAGAAGATCGTCCCCGCGTTGATCGCCATACCGTATGCGGTGGTGTCGGCGATCACCGAAACCGGTGTTTCCGCCGTCGATCCTTTCGTCACGCGACGGATGCCCGTGCCTTGTTGAACGAAATAAAGGTACGTGTCGTCGATGGCGATGCTCGTCACCGACGAGGCCGTAATCACCGCGCGATTCGAGGTGTGACAGGCGCTCTCCACACAATCTGCCGTTTGATAGACGGTGGCAGCGCTGCAGCGTGTTCCACAGCCTCCGCAGTTGGTCGGGTCACGTTGGACATCCGTGCACGTGCCGTTGCAGGCCTCTAAGGTCTGGTTGTATCCGGTTCCGCAAGTGCACCCACCGTTCACGCAGGCAGCACCAACCGGGCAGATATTTCCGCAGGCACCGCAGTTGGTTCGATCACCCGTTGGAAAAACCTCACAGCCATCGATCGGGTTGGCGTTGCAATCGAGCGCTCCACTAACGCACGTGACTCCGCATTTTCCTGACGCGCAAAACGTCGACCCAGTGTTGTTGCCGATCGGACAAGCGTTGCCACATAGATTGCAGTCGTCGGGATCGGTTTGGAGATTGGTGCAGAACGCAGTGCTGTCTCCAGCGGTGCATCGGGTTTCGTCGGCACCGCATGTGAGACTGCATTTGCCGTTCGAGCAAATGGTGCCGGCACCACAAACGTTGCCGCAGTATCCGCAATTGGCGTTGTCGTTCAGTGCGTCGGCGCAGCGCAGTCCTCCATCTCCGTCTTTGCAGGCAGCTTGCGAGGCCGGACAGGTCGAGGTGCACGCACCGCTCGCGCAGACTTCGCTCGGTCCGCAGCTGTTCGTGCAGGTTCCGCACGCGCTAGGATCGAACCGCGTATCGGTGCAAACGCCGTTGCATGTGACTTGATGGGGCGGACAGCTGCTTGCCGTTGCATCCGCATCGATCGCTTCCGAGTCGAACGCCAGCGCGTCGGCGATCTCCGCATCCGGTGTCGCAGCGTCTTGCGAATCGGTCTCGATGGATTGTCCTCCACAGCCCGCAGACCATGCCGCTGCGGTGAATACGACGAGCATCGCGCCGACCACACCTAATCTTCGAATGTGCATCTCAAGGCCTCGAGGCGTTCGAGTGGAACGCAAGCAGGTCGACCATTTTACACGAAGCGCGATTCGAGCGGCACTAAGGCGCGACGATTTGCAGGCGTTTTCAGCAGTATCCGAGTGAGACGCTGGCTGGCTTTCGGGTTGGCTTTCGGGTTGGCTTTTGGGCTGGCTTTTGGGCTGGCTTTTGGGCTGGCTTTTGGAAATTCGGTGCGAGCAGGGTCGCGCTTCGGCCTCGACACGCGCCCAACAAACCGGCAAATGGTGGTCGTCTTGAGAAAATCACTCGCCAGCTTCGGGGTCGTCGGAACGCTCGTCGTCGCGTGCAGCAGTCATTCGTCCGCCCCGGCCGCACCAGCCGCATGTCACGTCGCTGCCCAAAGCGCGGCGACGTGCGGTGAGGCACCTGCGCAACTCGCCGCGGTCGATCTTAGCGGTGGCGGATTCTTCAAAGACGTCTTCAACGACGTCGGTCTGGCCGGCGCGCTCGGCCGACGCGTCACGTTCGGCGATCTCGACGGCGACGGCTACCCGGATTTCATCGCGATCGAAACCGGCGTCACGCGCGGGCTTCAGCACCTCTATATGAATCGCCCCGGCCCGAATGGAGCGCGCACGTTCGTGGACGCCACCGCCGACTCCGGCATCACGAAAAATCGCCAGGGCACCGACGGCCAAACCGCACTGATGGTTGCGTTCGGCGACGTGGACGGCGACGGCGACTTGGATTTATTTTCCGGAAGCTACTCGCAACAGCCGAGCGGCGCTGAATTCGTCGCAGACTCGAACGAAATCTATTTGAACGACGGATCGGCTCATTTTTCCCTGCTTTCAACGTCAGGGGTCGACAAGCCGTGGCCGCTCACGACCGCTGCTGCAACGTTCGTCGACTACGATCTCGACGGCAAGCTCGATCTCTTCGTCGGTAATTTCATGATCGCATATCCCGACGACGCCTCGTACCAAGACAACCTCTACAAGAATGGCGGCGACGGCACGTTCACGCTCGTCAACGATGCGGCCGGCATCACGACGAGCGAAGCAGTCGGCTCGGCAGACGGCCTGTACAAGAAGCCAACCTATGGCGTGACGGCCTGCGACTGGAACGACGACGGGTGGCCCGACCTTCTGACGTCGACTTATGCGCTCGGCAAAAATGATCTTTGGCAAAATCTCGGCACCGGAAAATTTCAAAATGTCAGCACCGCGACCACTTACGCGATGGACGATCAACCGAACCCCGGCGAGACCGCGAGCTATCGCCAAGGCGGAAACGGATTCGCAACCGCCTGTGGCGATTACGACAACGACGGCGACTGGGACATGTTCACCGCTGAGACAACACACGGTGATTACCCGAGAAATACAGCAGATCGCTCACGTATCTTGCGCAACACCGGGGCCGCGAACGGATTCATTTTCGAACGACCGGCGCTCGCCGACACCGGAATCAATCGCGACCTCAATGCCAACACCGACGACGGTGACGACGGCGACGAAGGTGATCACGGCGCCACGTGGCTCGATTTCGACAACGACGGCTTGCTCGATCTGATCATCGAGAACAGCGCGTACCTCACGAGCCACGCCTGGCTCTATCACCAGAAACCGGATCACACGTTCGAGAACGTCACTGTGCTCTCGGGCGCGAAGTCACAGATGGTCAACTCCAACGGGCTGAGCGTCGCCGACTACGATCGCGACGGCGATCTGGACATCTTGATGGGCTCGGTGAACTCCAGCTACGAACAAGCGCCCGGTGGCGTGGAGCAAGTGCATCTGTTCGAGAACGAAATCGGAAATCAAAACGCGTTCGTCAACATCACGCTCAAAGGAAAAACGGCGAATAGTCTCGGCATCGGCGCGCGTGTGAAAGTGACCGCGGGCTGTCTCACGCAGATGCGTGAAATCAGCGGTGGAAAAGGCACATTTGGCGCCGCTGATCCGCCGTATGCGCATTTTGGCTTGGGCACGATGAAGCGCATCGACACGATCGAAATTCGTTGGCCGACCAACCCGCCGAAGCTCCAAGTGCTGCACGACGTCGACGTGAATCAGTTTCTCACGATCACCGAAGACTCCGACGTCATCGCGTGCGCGCCGCCGAATCACTGACGTCGACGCGCGCCGGGCGCGATTTCCGCCCTCTCCACTATCAACGTATGCCACAGACCGGGGCTTGCCGGAAGCCCCCGGTCATGCCGCAGTGTGGCCGCCATGAAAAAGCAAAACCATGCGGTGGTGATTGCAGGTGGAGGTCCGACGGGAATGATGTTGGCTGCCGAGCTCGCGCTCGCGAAGATCGATGTTGCGATCGTCGAACGACGCGCAACTCCGGATCTCGAGAGCTCACGCGCTGGCGGTCTGCACTCACGAACGATCGAGGTGCTCGATCAGCGAGGAATCGCCGATCGTTTTCTCTCGCAAGGGAAAGCGATGCAGGTCGCAGGCTTCGCGATGATCCCGCTCGACATCCGTGATTTTCCGACGCGCCACAACTACGGGCTCGCGCTTTGGCAGAGACACATCGAGCGCATCATGGCCGCGTGGTTGGACGAGCTGCCTATCACCATCCATCGCGGACGCGAGGTTTTAGGCTTTGCGCAAGACGACACGGGTGTGGACATCGAGCTGTCGGACGGCAGCTCACTCCGCGCGCAGTATCTCGTCGGATGCGACGGCGGTCGCAGCGTGATCCGCAAACAGGCCGGTATCGACTTCGCAGGATGGGATGCATCCACCAGCTATTTGATCGCCGAAGTGTTGATGACCGACGAGCCGGCGCTCGGCATGCGTCGTGGCATCACAGGCATCAATGGGCTCGGCCGGCTCGAAGACGGTAAGCGTGTGCGCGCAGTATTGGTCGAGCAGGAGGTCAAGCAAGGCGAAGCGCCGAGTCTAAGTGATCTTCGCGAGGCGCTCGTTGCTGTCTATGGAACCGACTATGGTGTTCACGACGTTACGTGGCTCTCGAGGTTCACGGACCTGACTCGCCAAGCGGTGTCTTACCGAGAAAAACGAGTGCTTTTGGCTGGCGACGCCGCGCACGTGCATGCCCCTACCGGCGGCCAGGGCCTCAACATCGGCGTGCAAGACGCCATGAACTTAGGGTGGAAGCTGGCGCAAGTAGTCAAGCAGACATCGCCCGAAACCTTACTGGATACCTATCAAGTCGAGCGACATCCGATCGGTGCGCGCGTGCTCGAGCTCACGATGGCGCAAACGGCGCTCATGCGCGGTGACGAACGGACCAACGCGTTGCGCGAGGTCATGTCCGATCTGCTCAAAATGGAAGAGCCTCGCAAACGTTACGCAGGGATGATGTCGGGTTTGGACGTTCACTATGATCTCGGAGCTGGCCATCCGCTGCTCGGGCGACGCATGCCGGATCTCGATCTCGTCACACCTGAGGGTCCGCAGCGCGTGTTCACGTTGCTGCATGAGGCAGGGCCGTTGTTCTTGAATGTCGGTGCGGCCAACGTATTCGACATTTCTGCGTGGGCCGATCGCGTTCGTCGAATAGATGCGCAATACACGGGTATTTGGGAGCTTCCCGTGCTCGGGGTGATTGCTACGCCTGCTGCCGTGTTGATTCGACCCGACGGCTACGTTGCCTGGGTTGGAGAAGGGACCAACATGGCTCGTGATAACCCGCCAGACCTTCTCGATGCATTGATCAAATGGTTCGGCGCGCCACACATTCGACCGCGCACCAGCGCAAAGTGATTCGGCGCGACGGCGCCGCAGGAACGGATCATCGCCGCCTTGGAGCGAGCGTGGCAATCGCGAGCACTGCGATCACCGAGGCCGTCGTCGAGCACAACGCCGGCGTGAGGCGCGCCCCGAGAATGATGCTCAAATCGCCGAACACCGCTGGAAACTGCGCGAGCGTCGTCGTGAGAAAAAGCGCTTCGAGGTCGGCGCGCGACGCAGCTTGCTCCACGGAGACGGTGCGATCACGTTGCCAGCGCTCCAGACTTTTTCGAAAGCGCGTCGGATACCAACGAAAGCCAGCGATGCCTCCGAGAATCGGAAGCGGAACGACGCACCACGCGAAGGGCGTCACGTGGTTGGCGAAAAATGCGACGACCTCCTCGGACTGACCACCGAGGACCCAAGCGCGAACGGTGAAATCGAGCCCGAGCGACATGGGCCCGCTGAGCGCGATCGCGGCGACGATCAGAACGCGGAGCCATCGCGTTTTCACGACGGCAGCGACGCCGAAAATCCTGTCGCGAGCTGCTCGCGCAAGAATGCCACGAACGCGCGCACCGGCCGCGGGACGTGCGTTGCGTACGGGCGAATCGCGTACAGACGATCGCCGAACGTGCCGACTGACTTCCACTCCGGAAGCACGATCACCAGCTTTTTTGCGGCGATTTCTCGCGACGCGCTGAAGTCGGGCAAGAGCGCGATCCCTACTCCACCGAGCGCGGCCTCGCGAAGCACCTCACTGTTGTTCGCGGCGAAGGTCCCGCGCACCGGCACACTGAGCCTTGCTCCTTTTTTTCGAGTGGGCTCGAAGCTCCACGTCGGCGTCTCGCCGCCGCGCAAATAGTGAAGACAGTCGTGACTCGCGAGATCGTGAGGCGTCTTCGGCACACCTCGTCGACGCAGGTATCCGGGCGTTGCCACGAGCAGCGAGCGCGTCTCGCACAGCGTCCACGCAACGTGCGTGTCGGGCACCGAAGCGACGTGCCGAATCGCGAGATCGAAACCTTCTTGCGCAAGCGAGATCAAACGGTCCGATACGTCGAGCTCGAAACGCAGATCGGGGAACTGCCGTAAAAATGCCGGTAGCAGCGGCACGATGCGTTGTCGCCCGAGCGCCACGGGCGCCGTCACACGAAGCAAACCTCGCGGCTCGCCAGCGAGATCTTTCACGCGCTCGAAGCTCTTCTCGATCTCCACGAACGGCGTGCGCGTGGCATCGACCAATTGTTGCCCCGCATCCGTGAGACGCACGCTCCTCGTGGTTCGCCGTACGAGCGAAACACCCGCGGCGTCCTCGAGCTCACTGATGCGATGGCTCATAGCTGCTTTGCTCACCCCGAGCCGCGCCGCCGCCGCAGTGAAGCTGCCCAGCGAAGAGAGCACACTGAGCCAGTGCACGTGCGACCACAGCGCGTCTATTTTCTTGG
>JBDTFL010000019.1:0-3784 GCA_039937955.1 Polyangiaceae bacterium
GCGTGCGTCGACACTCACTTTGCGTGGATGCTTCTTCGGTGGCGGTGAATCGATGATGCTGAAGAGCACGCGACGCGGCGCGGCGTCGGACGACGCAGGAAATTTCGTTTTTTGTGCGGCCGCACACACGCACGTTTCGCGCTTGATTTCCGCTGGATCCCGCGTTTTGTCATTTTGCAGCACCACGCATTTCGAGCCGTGACCTGCAGCGTCGACCGTCATGAGCGTGTCGTATGAAAGGTCATCGCGATGCGTGATCGACTGGTCGTGACATGCCGCGAGCGCAGCGGACGGCGGGAGCGCTGGCGACGTCGCGAATGTCGAGCCGAAGTCGCCGATGGTTTGACGAAGCGACGCACGCACGAGCGGCGGAGGTTTGCCGACACCAAAACCATAGCCAGCACCCGTGAGCTCATCGACCTCAGCGAGCGCGTCGGCTGCGGCTAACCAGCCGTCGACCGTCATGCCGAAGCTCGACTTGGACGCGGCGTTGTCGGGTTGCGTCGTCGGGACTTTGGCGGAAAGCATCAAGTCCGCTTCACGCTCGCCCTCGAGACCGCCAACACTTACTTGTATCATACAGGCTTCTTTGCCGTCGCAATCGAGCGACGGTGTGGCCACGAGAAGATCGTCGACGGTGCCGCCTTTGGTTTCGGCGTCGACGACGTCCGATAGTGTCGGCGGGCGCGCGCAAATCGGGCCATTTTCAGCCAATTTTCCGGCGTTCACGCACTCGACAAGGGCTTGCATTTTGTCGTCGGGCCAGGGTGTGAGCGCGTCGGCTTCGAGAGTGGCGATGCGTTGCGTGATGCGCGCGCGCACCGCTTCGCGTTCTTCGGGATAGAGGAGGACGAACGGCCCGAGCGCAGGTGGCATCACGATCACCATCTTCGGACCGTCGGTTGATCCGCCGTCGCCGAGGATTCCTGCGTCGGAGGTGCGCACTGTCGATCGATTGTGACGCCCGAAGACGTGCTTGTGCGCGGGCGCCTGCACGACGGGATTAGCTCCGCCGCACGCTGCGATCAACAGGGCGATCCCCGAAAGCTGAAGCACACGCCCCCGTTGCATGGTGCGAAGTATACGCGCGCCCGCTGAGGTTGCACCGAGCACTCGTGGGTCTTAACTTCGAAGGCGTGAAACCGAGCGAACACCCGGAATTTTTCCGCTTTCCGGCGCCTGAGGGGCGTTCGCGAGAGAGCACGATCGCGCTCGACGCCGACTGTCATTTCTTTCACGACGGCGCGCCGGTGGAGCACGACAAGCTCGCGGCTGCGATGCATTCGTGGATTTCACGTCACCCAGACGACGACCGCTTCATTCTCACCAACGGCTACGACTGGACGTACTTCATGGTGGAGGATGCGCCTTACGTCGTGCGCTCGATCCGTGTGACCGATGACTCGGTGATGCTCCTCTTGAGTGATGGCACCGAAGAGGCGTGGGACGTGAGCAATACGCGCATCGCGGAATCAGGTGCAATCTACACGCAGATCAAACGCGAGAAAAAACCAGGAACGTACGAAGCAAAGTTCTCGCGCCATGCGCAGCTTTCTCTCGCGCCGTATCTGGAAACATCGAGCTCTACAAACGAGACGAGAGGCGAGGCCGCTGCCGAGCCGATCCAGATCAGCAAGCCGCTCCAGATCCGCCTAAAAAATAGGCAATTTGTGATTCCGGCCTGAATTGGACCTGAAATAACCTTTCGGGTCAGCTACATTGGTCGGCCCTATGCGCCTTCTGATCGCCGACAAATTGCATCCGCGCGCCGTGGAAGAGCTCGACTCTCTCCCCGTCGAGGTCACGTACGAGCCCGAGCTCACGAAAGAGACGCTCGAAGCCAAAATCAGCGATGTCGGCATCTTGGTCGTTCGCTCCACCGAGGTCACCGCCGCTGCGATCGAGAAGGCGAAGAACCTCCATTTGATCGTTCGCGCAGGCGCACAAGTCGGCACCATCGACGTACGTGCGGCGAGCCGCAAAGGCATCTACGTCGCGAATTGCCCGGGGAAAAATGCTTCAGCCGTTGCGGAGCTCGTGTTCGGATTGATCATCGCGATCGACCGCCGCATTCCCGACGCACTCGCATCCCTCCGCGGCGGAAAATGGGAACGCGAGCAATACGGCCGCGCGGAAGGCCTTTTCGGAAAAACGCTCGGCATCGCTGGCCTTGGCGCCATCGGTCGCGACGTCGCTGCACGTGCAAAAGCCTTCGGCCTGAACGTCATCGGCTGGAGCAAGAGCCTCAACGCATCGCGCGCTGCGGATCTCGGCATCGGCCACGCACGCACGTTCGAAGAGCTCGCCTCCAAATCCGACATCTTGACCGTGCACATGGCGCTCAACGACCGCACGCGTGGCATCGTCGACGCAAAAATTCTCGGTGCGCTTCCGAAGCACGCCATCTTCATCAACACCGCCCGCGCTGATTTGGTGGACTACACGGCGATGCGTGAGATCGTGAAGACTCGCGGTTTGCGCGCCGGTCTCGACGTTTACCCCGACGAGCCCAAAGGAAAATCCGCGTACACGAGCGATTTGTTCGAGGTGCACGGCAGCGCCGGATCCGGCTTTATTTACGGCACACCGCACATCGCCGCGTCGACCGACCAAGCGCAATTGGCCATCGCCACGGAAACAGTTCGCGTGATTCGGTCGTTCCTCTTGGAAGGACACGTCCCGAACGTCGTGAACGTCACGGCTTCGGTCGCGCATTTCCAAATGGTGATTCGCATGGTCGACAAAGTCGGAACGCTCGCGAACGTGCTTGCCGTTTTGAAACGTCACGCCATCAACGTCGAAGAGGTGAACAACACCAACTTCGAAGGCGGCGGCGCTTCGTGCGCGAAGATGCGCATCGTCTCGAGGCCGTCCGAAGCATGTCTCCAGGAAGTGCGCGCGTTCGACGAAGTTCTCCACGTCGACGTCGTGACGCTGCCGAATCTCGCCTGACTGGCGAGCGGCTCGAAATCAGATCATGCGATTCGCCTCGGTCGTAAAGAGTGTCGCGATAGCGTCGCTTGCACCGCTCGTAGCCGCGTGCTCGCACGCGAGCGGAGCGAAAGACGCTGGAATTCCCGATGGATCCGCGATCGGCATCTCGGATGGCGGAGCAGATGCCGGCGATGCAGGTCCGTCCGTCGACGCCGATGCAGGCCTCGCCGCCGAAGATGAGCTCCCGTCTTCGATCGCCCAAGACCTCAGCGACCGATCGAAGCATCTCGTCGAGGCCATCGCGCACGACGACCCGACGCTCGCGCAAGATTTCGTTTTTCCGCGTGACGGTTATGCGGCGTCTCACGACCGCTCCGACGCGTCCAGCATTTGGGATAAGAAGGTGCTCGCCGTTTTTGCGCATGACGTTCACACGCTGCACAAAAAAATGAAGAACAGCGCACACGCGACCTTCTTGTCATTTGATTTGGGTCACGAGGTGCAGCAGATCACTCCGAAGCCGAAGGATTTCGATCGACCGCTCTGGCGCGTAAAACACTCCAAAATCACGGTGAGCGTCGATGGCAAAACGGATCGCATCGACGTCGCGGAGATGATGGGCTGGCGAGGCGCTTGGTACGTCACGCATTTGCGCGGGAGCTAAGCTGGACGCCGGCGCGGTAGCTTGGCTTAGACCTTCAAAACCTCGACGCCGTTCATGTACGGAACGAGCGCTTTCGGAAGGGTGATCGAGCCATCCGCGTTCTGATGATTCTCGAGCAGCGGAATCAAAATGCGCGGGCTCGCGATCGCCGTGTTGTTCAGCGTGTACGGATATCCGAGCGATCCG
>JBDTFL010000020.1:0-7643 GCA_039937955.1 Polyangiaceae bacterium
GAGCGCGGACACCTTGCCGTCGGCGTACGGGATCGGTCGTTCGGCTTTTGCGATCATGATGTCGCCTTCGTAAAGGCCGGTCGACGCGACGACGTCGAGGCCCTTGATGCCGAGCTTGGCGGCTGCCGTCTCGACGATCTCGCGCGGCGATGCGCTCACCACGATGACGCGCACTTTGCTTTTGCGCGCCCACTCGAGCACGCCACGCACTTCTTCATGAACGCGCGAAATGAGTCGGCCGACCTCGATGACCCCTTTGCAGTGACGAGCGATTTCGCCCTTGCTCCAACCGGCACATGCCCACGTCATCATCTCGCAGGTGCGCTCTTCGGGAAAACGCCCCTCTATATAAGCGTCGTAAAGCGCACGAGCGACGTCGGTGGGGGCGGCGCCCAGATCGACTTTGACCGAGAATTCATGGGCATCTGCGACGAGCGCATCGCGTGCTTGATCGCGGATCGCCTGGCGCGCAATCAGCGCATGAAAGAAATCCTCACCGACGTCCCCGCTCCAGAGCGTGCCATCGGCGTCGAACGCGATGACGCCGTCCGGATGTTGCGTGCGCGCAGCCTCGAGCCGTTCGAGGACCGCGGCAAGATCGAGCGGTTGCATGTGCGCCTCAACCATCTCATGCGAAGGGGCTTGACGGCGAACCGTTCCGACATAATTTGGCACCGAACTATCTCGATGCGGCGCGCGCGGTTCTCGGATAGAAAGCGCGTCGGCGTTCGAAGAAGTGTGAACCGCAGGTGCTTCGCGGCGACACCGACCTTAGAAGGGTGCAGCAGGTTCTTACGGGGGTTTCGGGAGATTGACGATGCGAACGGCTCGAAGCAGTGGGCAGGTGAGGTTCTTGGTTTCGTTTTTCACGACGGCGCTCGCGTTTGCGCCCAACGCATTTGCGCAGGCGGTGACACCGGCGCCGGCAACGAATTCGGGTGCAACGTCCGGATCGAACACCGGAGCGGCACCGGGCTCGACGGCGCAGTCGGTCCCGACGCATGCACCAACACCCGTAAATTCCCCACGAAACGGTGGAGCACGCGGCGCAGGTCCGACCGGACAGCCGACGCCAACATCGATCCCGCAACAGACCGCAGGTGCAGATCCTGGAGTCGTTGCCGGTCCGACGACTGCGAACGGAGAGGCAAATCCGCCGACGCCGCTCGACAGTGAGCTGTTGCGCGTTTCGGAAAACGGGCTCACCGCCGATCAAGTCGGCAAGCGTGCAGCAGAGACCAGCTGGCAAGCGAAGGCGAACGAAGAAGCGCTTCATAGTGCAGCGGCGCGTGTGGATGCGGCATGGGCGAATTTTCTTCCGCGACTGAGCGGCAAGGCGAGCTACACGCGCCTGTCGAGCTTCACTCCGCCGAATTTGGGAACGTTGCTAGCGGCTGTCGACGACAAGGGAAATCCGTTGCCGGCGGGCGCAGTCGGACACGCAACCGGCGCAGGAGCTCCTATCAACGCGACGAATCCGAACACCGGCACCACGCTCATCAACGTGCCGCTCACATTCCCGCTCGTGCTCGACAACTGGAGCTTGGTCGCGTCGCTCACGGTGCCGCTCTCCGATTATTTGTTTCGGATCAATCAGAACTACACGGCAGCTACCAACTCGCGCGAAGCAGCGCGACTCGACGTTGCGACGGCTCGCGCGAAATCAGCGGCAGATGGGAAAGTGGCTTTTTACTCGTGGCTTCGTGCACGTGGCGCGGTGACGGTTGCCGAGCAAGCGCTCGGTGATCAGCAGACGCATTTGAAAGACGCGAACAATCAATTTGCAGTCGGCAATGCTTCGAAGGCTGACGTGCTTCGTGCAGAAACCGCAGTTGCGTCTGCCGAGCTTCAAGTCGTGCAGGCAAAAAATCTGGCGGACCTCACCGAGAAACAAATTCGCGTGGCCATGCACGCGAAGGACACCGAGACCCTCGCACCAGGTGAAAGCCTCGCGGGAATTCCGGATTCGGTTCAAGGAAATCCGTCGTCGCTCGAGAGCGAAGCACTGTCGCAACGTCTCGAAGTGAAGAGCGTCGACGCAAATGCGGCAGCCGCGCGCGAGCAGGCGAAAGTCGCGAGAGCCGGTTATTACCCGGTCGTTGGTGCCTTTGCAGATGCGACCTACGCGAATCCGAACCCGCGTATTTTTCCGGCAACGGCGACATGGTTTCCGACGTGGGATTTGGGCGTGCAAGCAACTTGGTCCCCGAACGACATTCTCACGGCAGGCGCAAACGGCGCTGATGCCGAGTCACGTGCGCAGCAGCTCGAGGCGTCGAAAGGCAGCGTACGCGACAGCATTCAGATCGAGGTGCTGCAGGCTTGGCAAAAAGTGCAAGAGGCCGACGTCGCGCTTTCATCCACGAAGCGTGAGCTCGCGAGCGCGACCGAGGCGTATCGCGTGTCGCGTGAGCTGTTCAACAACGGACGTGCGACGTCGACGACGCTGACCGATTCCGAAACGGAGCTCACGCGTGCGCGTCTCGACGCATTGAACGCCAGCGTCGACGCTCGTGTGGCGCGTGTGCAGCTCGATCATGCGCTCGGTCGCGATACGAAATACGCGACGCAACAAGCTCAATGAGCGAGCGCTAGCTTTTTTTCGAACGCTCTTCGATCGTCGCTTCAATCTGAAGTGCCATCAGGCGATCTTTGGGACGTCCCAACTGGCGTTTGATTGTGAGCAGTCTTTCGAGCGTCACGACGCGCACCTTCAGCTAATCGAGCTGAACTTCGTACGTGTCGGTAGGAGGTCATCGTAAGAGGTGTCGTTCTCGACACTCCCGAGCATCGTGCGCCCGCACTCGCTCGGTCGGCGTGAGCGTCTCGTTGGGCAACTTCGAAAAAATCTACCTCGAAAATATCGATCCGAAATCGAGCTGAATTTACGGTGCGGCGCGATGTGATAGAAACGTAGAGGTGTACGCACCCGGGCTTGCGGTCGTCGGTGGTGGCGCGTGGGGGCTCGGTCTCGCGGCCGCAGCAGCACGCACCGAAACGAAGGTCCTGCTTCATTCGCGTCGCAAGCTGAAAGATCTTCCCTACGGCGTGAAGCAAGCTACGGGGCTCGAAGAGGTCGGCGCGCATGCGCGGCTCATCGTGCTCGCCGTTCCATCCGCGGTGCTCCGCGACGTCGCGCGATCGCTCGGCGATCACATCGACGGTCGGCATCTCGTTGTGCACGGCATTCGTGGTTTGTCGCACGATCTCCCGTCTGACGGTCCGACCGGACGCGGATTCTTTCTCGAGCCACTCAGTGAAGTGGTTCGTAGTGAAACGCCCGCGCGTCGTGTTGGTGCGCTCGGAGGGCCGGTTTTGTCCGAGGATTTGCTGGCGGGAAAACCGTGCATGCTCGTGTGCGGCTCGTATTATCCCGAGGTAAATCGCGCGGTCACCACTGCGTTCGGCTCACCGTCGCTTCGTGTTTATGCGAGCTCGGATTTGATCGGCGTCGAATGGGCGAGCGCGCTCGTCGGATGTTTGGCGATCGGAATCGGCTACGCACAAGGCGCGCACGTCAGCCCGGGTTTGGTCGCGGCGCTCATATCGCGTGGCGTCGGTGAAGCTGCTCGCATCGCCGCAGCAGCGGGTGGTGAAGAGCGCACGTTGCTCGGTCTTGCGGGCTACGGAGATTTGCTCGCGTCGATCGAACAAGAAGATCGTCCTGAGGTGCGCTTCGGTCACGCGCTCGCTTCTGGAAAATCGGTCGACGAGGCTAGCGCGCTCGCGAGTGAGCGCATCGAGGCCGTCGATCTTCTTCCGCGCATCGCCGAATGGAACAAGCTTCACAATGTTCAAGCGCCGATCTTCGGAGCGCTCGCCGACGGCGTTCTCTCACGTCGCCCGCCGCAGTCGATCGTCGAGGAGCTTATGGCAACGCCGTCCCAATCCCTGTAGAAAAAGGCCTGTTTGTCGATCGCGGGTCGTCACGCTACGATCGAATGATGGTGATGGCGCTCACCGAGCTTCGCAGTGACGAAGACAATCTGACGGCTAGGCTCACCGCCGTACGCGCAGATCTCGCTCTGCGAAATGCGCAGTCGCGTGAGCTTCCGGCGCTCGCAGAACGCGTTGCGGCGATGCGCAACGGAGGACCGTATCGCTCCGAGGATTTCTCGAAGCTCGAAAGGCAGCTCGACGAAGCACGCGCTGCACGAGGCGAACGCGCACGTCTGCGAATCGAAGAAGCCGAATTGCTCCGCGAGGCCGAGCGCCTTCGCGGGCAGCTCGAAGAAAACGGAATTCGAAAAGTCTCGTTACCCATCTTGGAGAACGCGATGATCGCCACGCCGTGCCCAGAGAGCTGGGCCGACATGCAAGGCGACAGCGACGTACGCTTTTGCCAGGGCTGCGCAAAGAACGTCTACAACTTGTCGATGATGTCCCGCGAGGAAGCGGAGGCCGTGCTCGGCATCGCGAACGGAAAGGACATTTGCATACGCCTCTATCGTCGCACCGACGGCACCGTCATCACCCAAGATTGTCCGGTCGGTCTGAGTAACCAGAGATTTTGGCGCCGCACGAAAGGGATCGCAGCTGCAGGTCTCATCGCCGGCGCGCTCGGTCTCGCGTATTACAACTACGTCGCGGGAAGGTGCGCCGTGGACAAAAGCACGGGAACGCAAGGCGTGGTGACGAGCCTGGCCCCGGGCTAGAGCGTCAGTGCTTCCACGACGCATTCACGTGCGTGACGATCGCGTCGAGCTGATCTTTCAGCGACTCTGCGTACTGGAAGCGCAGTGAGAAATCGATCTCACGAGCGATGACGTGCCGCTCCCAAAAAATAGTGCGATCGCGTCTTCCCGTGGAAAAACAGCCTGATTTCGATTTGTTGTGCGCTGTGACATTTTTCGAATCCGGACAAAGCGGCATGCCGAGATCGGGCATGTAATTCATCCCCGACGCCGTCATCGCGAACAGGTGACCGACGCGCCATTGCATACCGTCGCTGTTGTCGGGCGCAGGCATGGGTGTCATTCCGCGCGGTACGTCGAGTGAAAATCCGAAGCGGTCGTTCGTGTACGAGTCGTAGCCAAGCTTCTTGGCGAGCGTGCCGGCGTCGCCGACTCCCGCGTCGTACATGCCGTACTCGAATTGATCTTCGAAGTCGTTCGCGCCAGCGTCGTCGCCCGGTTTCGTGATCGCGGCGTCGAGTGCCGGCCGAGCAGACGAAGCCACTGCCGGTGGTGCTCCGGCGTCCGGAATGACGACGCTCCAATCTTGGTCGAGCGTAAGCGACGAACGACGGCTGCACGCGACGAGCATGAGAGATGCCACGATGAAAAATCGTGCGCGCATTTTCTATTCGAAGCTCGCGACGACGAGCGCGTGATCGGAATCGGCGCGCGGAACGTCGGTGTAGCCAGCGTCGTGATCGTGGAGCAGCTCGTTCAAAATGCTGCAATTTTTGAGGCGATTTCTCATCTCAGGTGAAACGAGAATGTGATCGATCGTCTTGCGATCGCCGTTGTGCATCACGGTGTAGCGCTTTTCTTTCGAGACGAGCTCGGCGCAAGATTGGAGGAGCGTCGGCCCACCGCCGCGCACGATGCGCACCGGCACCGAGTCGATGACGTCGTTGAAATCGCCGACGACCGCCACCTTCTTTTTCGGATCTGCGAGCAGGTCGTCGACGGCGCCGCGCACGAACAAGCTTTCGGCTGCGCGAAACACGAGCGCCCGTACGGTGGCTTCTCCGTAGTCGCGTGAGACCAAGGGAGCGATGGGCTCACCCGCCGCCGTGCGAAGCGGAACACCGCGCCCCGATTTGAAATGCACGACGAGCACGTCGACACTGCCGAGATCGCCGGCGTCTACCTCGGCATGCACGACGCCACGACGCAGCGGAAGACGCGCACCGAACGGCGACGGATCACCCTCCACGAAACGCGGAAACTCCAGCTGCGGCGACGTGAGCACCCGTGACGATTTGAAGGGCAGGCGCGAGATCAGCGCATTGCGAATGCCTCGAACGTCCGGCGTTCCCACGACGCGATGCATGTAAGATGCATGCGTTTGGGGTCCGGACGGAACGCGTCCCACGCCGAGCGACAAAACAAGGTCTTCCAGCAGTTTTTCGGAGCCGATTTCCTGGAGCCCCACGACGTCAGCGCCGGACTCGATGATGCGCGCCGCGAGAAACTCGACCTTGTTCGCGAGCACCTGTTTGTCGGCCTCGCTTTGGCCGTCGAACAAGTTCAGAACGTTGTACGTCGCAAGCCTGAGCACGTCGCCGACGATACGCTATCCTCTAGTACGTGGACCCGCTTTCCGACGACATCATCCGCAGGCTCGTGACTCTGTACGGCGACTTCATCGCCGAGAACGGTGAAGCGATCGGCACCCCCGACCTCGTATTGCCGAACGGCGATTTTTTCCCAGACGACTTCGAACGCGACGCCGAGAGCGTCGTGAATCTTCTGCGTCGCATGCTCACGTACGCGCCGCTGTCCGCCGACCTCGACATCCGGTTACGATTTTTGGAAGAGGACGAAGCGAAGGCATCGAGCTGCGGTCCGTGCGGTTGTGGTCCAACCGCGAAAGACGGCTCGTCAGCTGGTGCTGGAAGCAACGTCACCGAAACCGATCATGGATATGTCATCGACCTCAACGTCGCCGACGTCGGACACGCCACCGTTTTGACGACTGCGCTCGCCCGATCAATCGGCGAGATCGTCGTGCACGAGGCCGGTGAAGAAATCGCCGCACGCGCCATTGCCGTGCGTGCAGAAATCGCCGCCGTGGCGTCCGGCTTCGGCGTGATCCTCGCGAACGGAGCTTATATTTACGGCAAATCATGCGGCGGCGCGCGCGTCGTTCAAGCCACGCGGCTCTCACTCGAAGAGCACACGCATCTCCTCGCACTCTTTTTACGACATCACGACATCAAGCCATCGCTCGCCCGCTCGGAGCTCGACACCACGGCGCGCGAGGCCTTCGACGCAGCGCTGATTTGGGTCGACTCCAATCGCGAAATCGCCACCGCGCTCCGTGAGCATCCGGCGTCGCTCGCGGCTGGCTATTTCAAAATTCAACCAGCGCGTGCCGGTCTCGGTCGCATCTTTGCGTAAGAGCTTTCTGGGTCAGCGTTGCGTCAGCGTGAGGCCAAAAAATGCCTCACCACGTGATCGAGAAACGTGGACGCTGACACGATGAAGAAGAACATTCCGGCCAGGTGATTGGTTCGGTCGGAAGCGGCGAGCAACGTCGCGTCTTCGGCGCTCGCATTTTTCGAGAGCCGAATCAGTCGCGCGTAAAAAAAGATCATCGCCAACGAAACGCCGAAAAGCGCCGCGCCGTAGACGAATCCGACGCGGCCCGTGGCGAGTAACGATGCACCGGCGAGCGTGGCGAGAACGAATCCGAAGATCGACAGCACGATGGTGCGCCGCGGACCTACGGCCAGCGCGAACGTTTTGACGTTGCCTTCGCGATCGCCAGCTTGATCGTGAATGCCGCCGAGCAAGTCTTGCGAAAAATCAGCGAAGTAGATGTAGAGGACGGCTCCGAGAAGAACGCGCGGCTCGACACATGCGGCGATCGATAATCCGTAAAGCGGAAACATCGCCGACACGATGGGCGTGAGCACCTCCGAGGATCCGGCGACGTCGAGCCCGCCTTTCGCCCAACCATAAAAAAAGAAC
>JBDTFL010000021.1:0-9209 GCA_039937955.1 Polyangiaceae bacterium
AGCAGGTGACGACGCTCTACAAGGGCGATCTACGGAAACAGGCACTCGGTGCCGTGCTCGCGTCCAAGCGTTTGTTGGAGGTCGAGCGCGCAATTCTGCGCGCGATTGGCATTCCGGTTCCGCTCGAGAAGTGAGCGACGACCGACGCGAACCGGCGCCAAACGCTGACGCAGCAGCTGGCGACGCTCGACGGACTTTCACATCCGAACGAGTCTCATGAGCCCCGACTTCATCGATCGGATGCGGTCGTTACTGGCCGCTAACGCGAGATTCATGATCTAGTAGATCCTTGAGCCGTTGGCGTCCTTGCGGAGTCTCCGATGTCTCGAAGCCGAAGCAGCGACCGTCGGCGCGTGCACTCTGACCACGTGAAAGAATACAAATTCGATGACGCGAATTGCGGCGGAAACGAAGCCCGTTCTGCGGTGGTCGGTGTTCCGCACAAGCGCTTATGACGTCCTCTGCGTGGTGGCTTCCATGATCATAGCGTCTGTCTGGATCGGATTCGGATACAGCCCCGACGACTGGCGAAAGGCGGTCCGCGTTGCGGCGCTGTTATGCGAAGGACTCTTCGGCGCAGCGCACTCCGTAAGCGACTACCTCGAAGCATCTTGGATGCTCATTCCGCTGGCGTTCTTTTTCGTCTTCTGGAGGAGGAGACGAGGCTCACTGGAATCGCGCGTCGCGCTGGTCGGCGCAGCGCTCTATGGGATAGGCCTTGGTTGGTATTGCCAAGCGGGGATGTACATTTGATAAATTCGCCGAGCGAGAAGCGCGTAAAGAGCTTTTCGACTCATCGTCTCTTTCGCAAAAATCATAGGCCTAGAGTTGGCGTTTGGAGTTTCCCCGCGTGCGTTCCCGTCTGGCGTTGGTAGCTGGTACTCGACTATTTGGCGCGCCGTCAGTGCTCGTGCGTTCGTTGTCAGCATTCTGAAGCGTCACCTATTTGGGGGAGCGTCGTTCGACGCGCGTGGGGCTAACCTTTTAAAATGGGGTCTTCGCTCGTCCGCGTTGTCGCCGTCGCGTCGGCCATCGCGGCGCTGCTATTCGGCGCGGCGTGCGGCTCTCGCACCACGTTGATCGATGATCTCGACGTACCGAACGCGGACAGCGGCGCAGCGAGCGACGCGTTCACGAACGACGCCTTCACGTTTCCAATCGACGCGGGCCCGCCGGCATGCGGCGCTTGCACGAGCGGAGAAACCGAATGCGTCGTTGGAGGGCTCTCGTCGTGCGCGCTCGACAGCAATGGCTGCGGCGAGTGGGGTGCGGCAGTTCCATGTGACGACACGCAAACCTGCGCCGGTCCGCGCGGTGGCGCCTCGTGTCGCATCGTGGACGTACGCGCGCCGCGATTGATGGCGCCGCTCTCGACATCGAGAGTGACCACGCGCCGGCCGCGACTCCGCTGGACGCTCGCCGGACAAGACGATGGTGCGCGCATCGAAATCTGCAGCGACCGCGCGTGCACCAAAGTCGTGACGTCGTTCACCGCGATCGGGACCAGCGGCTCGCCGTCGACGTTGCTCGGGTCCGGCACTTATTTTTGGCGCGCGCGCGGAATGGAAGGAACCTTCACCAGCGACGACACGAGCGCCGTGTGGCAATTCACCGTGCCCGCGCGAGACACGCCGCGCAACACGTCGTGGGGAACGACGTTCGACGGCAATGGCGACGGCTTCGCGGATGTCGTAGTCGGCGCGCGGGAAATGGTCGTCGAAGACCATGGCGCTGCCTACGTCTACGCGGGCGGTGCGAACGGTCTCACGACCACGCCAACGCAACTCGACAACCCGAACCACAACCTCAGCGCGTTCGTCGCGAGCGCGGGCGACGTGAACGGAGATGGGTTCGCGGATCTCGCCGTCGGAATCCCCGATGCCGACACGGACATCGGCCTCGTGGCGCTCTATCTCGGAAGTCCGACCGGCCCCACGACGCCTCCCATGATCTTCAATGCGCCGAAGGGCCACTTCGAATTCGGTGGATGGATCGAGAGCGCCGGCGACATGAACGGCGACGGATACGGCGACGTGCTGGTGTCGGATGTCGACGAGAACGACAACGCGACGATCTTCCTTTATCTCGGAGGACCCACTGGATTGTCGAGCAGCGCGACCACCACACTTCACGGCGGACCGCTCGTCGGCATCACGTCCTGCAGCGACGTCAACGGAGACGGTTTTCCCGACGTCGTCATCGGCGTCAACGGGCCCGCGAGCTCAAACCAAGGCGAGATCGACGTGTACCTCGGAAGCGCCGCGGGGCTCGCGACGATTCCGGCGAGCGTCTTCCTGTTTCATGGACCAACCGCGCCCGATGATTTCATCGTCGACGTCACCGATGCGGGCGACGTCAACGGCGACGGGTTCGGCGACGTGCTCGTAGGAACGGAAGGAATCGGCAACGGCACGGTGTCGCTCTTTCTGGGCAGCGCGACGGGACTCGTGTCGAGCGTGACGATCCCGAACCCTGGCACGGGAGGCATCTTTGGCGATCGACTCAGTGGCGCAGGTGACGTCGACCAGGACGGCTTCGACGACGTGATCGTCGGCGCTCCGGGGTATCCCGTGCAAAACGTCTACGTGTATTTCGGAAACGCGAGTGGGTTGTCGACCACGCCGATCGTGCTGACATCGCCCGCTGGCAACACGGGGAGCTTCGGCGATCCGGTCGCGGGTGGAGGCGACGTCGATGGCGACGGCTTCGACGACGTGATCGTCGGCGGTTTGGCGCCCCAAGGCTCGGCGTGGGTTTATTCCGGCGGTAAGGATCGCCTTGCGAAACCACCGCTGACGCTGGCCTCTCCCAGCGACGCATTTCTATTCTCGCAGAGCGTCCTCGAATGAACCGCCGTCGCGCGTGCGAAGGCGCCGGGCGTGAGGCGGACGATTCGTTTGAAGTGACGATGCATGAGGCTTTGATCGTAAAAGCCGACGCTCGCGGCGACCTCCGCTTGCGACATTCCGCGAGCGAGCAAGTCTTGCGCGCGTGCGACGCGACGATGCGTGACGTAGGCGTGTGGCGGGAGGCCGACCTGTTCGCGAAACGCTCGGCAGAGGCGGAACTTGTCGAGACGTGCGTGTGCAGCGAGCGCGTCGAGATCGATCGTTTCGGTGAAGCGCTCGTCGAGCAGCGCACGCGCCCGCGTGACCGCTGCGCTGAATCCCTTGCGTCGATTCGGATCCGCGGCTCCGCGCTCGAAGACGCGATGTGCGATGCGTTGCATGCGATGGTCGACGTGGCGTGTGCACCACGCGGCGTAGGGGTATGAGATCCGGCTTCGCGTCATAGACCGATCGCAGCAAGCCGCGAGGTCAGCTCGGCGTGATCGCGAGCGAGCGGCGCGACGATCGTCGCGAGCAGCGTCGTCCAAAGATCGGCGCGAAGCGATCCGGCGAGCCATTCGCGCAGACTGCGCGCATCCGGTGCCTCGCCAATCGTCTCGAGGAGCAACGCGAGCCGCGGGTCAGTCGGCGCACGCGCCGCACGCAACACGAAGAGCGAAAAGAGCTCGACGAGGCGATCGCCTGCGTCAGCCTCACCGGTCTCGTACATCCAAACCAACAGACGCTCGGCCGAGGTCGACGCTTCTTCCCCGAGCGCGAGACAACTTTCGATGAGCGGCGCCGCAGTGTTCGCGATGTCGCCATCGGTTCCGGCGATACACAACAGCGCGCAGCACAGACCGCGTTCGAGATGATCGACGTCGTTGCCGGTCGACCAACGCGTGAGCTCGACGACCTCGCGCGGATGCCACGGCAGAATGAGAGGCATGCGACCGCTCGAACAAATGGATTGAAGAGCCTGCAAGTGTTGCGGCACGTCGTCTGCGTAATCTGCTTCTGCAATGCGCGTCAGATTTTCCGGAGTCGCGCGTCCACGAAGCCAATCGAGCAGATCCGACGGCGACGCCGACCACCCCGCGAGCTTCGTCTGCGTCGGGCGCAAGTCTTCGGGCCGGACGTCGCGCGGCCCAATTCGATCGGCCGCCGCTTTGTCTTCGAGCCAATCGAGATATGCCGAGGCCACGCGCGATTTCATTTCGGCGGTGTCCACTCCAACGACCCGCGCGGCGTGATCGAGCGCGCGACGACAGAGCACGTCGTCGTCGCCTTCGAAGTGTGCTCGCTGCGCGAGCTCGAGCCATTCGCTCGCGGTCATCGCGAGTGACTCCGCACGCGCCAAGGCAGCTTCGATCCCCGGCGATTTCTTCTCGTACAAATTCCAATAGCGCACGAGCTCGATCACGTCGTCGAAACGCGTCGAGGTTTGGAGCACCGTCTGGCGAACGCGATTGCCGGCGTCCGCATCACCGAGCGCGTGCCACCAATAGATGGTCCCGTGTAGATTCCCCCAACCCTGCGCCGCCTCTTCGACGAGCGTGAGACGTGCGCGCGCTTCGAACGGATCGATGAGCTGACTCCATTGATTGACCAAGCGACCTAGATTTTCGACGTCATGCTCGCGCCAGGCCACCGTCCAGCCCGCGTGCAGCAATCGCAGCGCGTCACCGTCGTCATTGAGCGCGGTCTTGAATGCGCCGGCGAGGACTGCCCAATAAAATCCCAGTGCGCCGCCTTTGGTTGCCAACGTGAGGAGCACTCGCTCTCCTTCACGAAGCGTCGTGCGTGCCGTGTCCGGGTCACCGAGCACGTGCGCTTGAAATTCAGCAACCCTACGAAAGCTCCAAATTTCCTGATGCGTTCGCGCCGAGGCGAGCGCGCGATCGACCAGCACGCGCGTGAACGCGATCGAAGCAGTCGCGGGAATGCCGTCGAGGATGGTCTCCCATTCGCGATGCGTCGCCGCTTGATCCGCTGCGGTTGCGAGCAGGCGCTCCGCGTCGCCGATGTCCGCGCTCGCGTTTGCCTCGGCAACGAGATCGACAATCGTGCGCATCGACTCGGCAGATTAGCTCATGGTCACTTTGATCTCGATTGCGCTTACTGACCGCCGGTCGACGGCACGCATTGATATTTCCAGCCGCAGCCGTCTGGCGGATAACTGCCCGCCCCACGTAACGGTGACGGTACGCAGGTTTTGTTTTCGACGTGACCTTTGATCGGCGTCGGGTTCGCTTCATACGTTGCTTCGAAATCGAACCCGATCGACACGTCGTTGCCGAGCGGATCGGCGACCGACCATTCACCGTCGGTGGCGACGCCGCCGTCGGCCAACACTGGATTCGGATAGTAGTTGCACGGATCCACCGGCCACGAGTCGTTCTCCGGCGCGGTCTGGTCGATGCCGCCATCTGCATACGAAGACGCCGCTGCGGAATGCAGATTCGGCGACGCGCATTGGTCGACCGAGCACGTTCGCGGGTCGTCGAGCCCAGTCAACGCACCGCCATACGTGCCGATCACTTTGTCTCCCGTGCTGCAGGCCGATGCGAACAATCCTGCGGCGACGGCGATCATCAAAAGCCTCATTTTAAAGCCTCCCGAGCGAGCGCAACACGCGCCACGCGTTCGGTTAGGTGAGTGTCCGGCGTCGCCAGGCTCGTCGGAAAATCGTCCGAGAAAAATCATTCGACGCTCTCTGCCGGCAGGCACGCTCTACGAATACGCAGGCGAGCGGCGATTGCGCATGCGCATCGACGAAGGCTTGCGCAGATGATCGCGCGGACGCCGAGCCCGGATCGATCGCGCAGCTCGCAAGAATGCGAATGGCGTCGCGTTCTTGATCGAACGGAGTCGTCGGGCTCATGCGATCGTCGCAGCCAGTGCACCTTGCGGATCACCCGCGACGAGCGCCGCTTGCGCCTCACGCAAATTCTTCACGTCGTCGGAAAGCCCGCTCGTCGTGTCCGCGGATGCAGATGCTCGAGCGACGTGCACCGAAGCCTGCGTGCGAGGTGGTGTTTGCGTCGGCGAATCTTGAGCTGTCGTGATCGGCTCTGCGGTAAGCGTCGCTGATGGAGCGATCGTCGGTGCAGTCGCGACTGGCGGAGGTTGGATCGCGACCGGTGCCGACGCCGCGTTATGCGAGGGCATCGTCGTGGAGATCGCGTGGCCACCCACGGCGACCAAACCGACGAGCGCGACACCGACGATCGCTTTCGCGATGAAGGGAGAGGACGCGACCCACGCCGACGGCGCCACCGCGACCGGTGCCTGAAGTGCCGCTTTTGCTGCGGTCGTTGCGACCGTTGTGCTCACCGCGACGACCCCGATGCGCGACAAGACCGACGCACGAACGCGCGCAATCGCGTCGTCGTCCGGTGTGCCGACGTCTTTGCTTTGATCGAGCAGCGCGCGCGTCCGAGCTGAGAGGACTCATTTGATTCTCCATTCGTCGCGAGCGCGTGCGCGGCCTAGCGCATCCTCGAATGCTTTTCGCGCGGCGCGCAGCCGCGAAAAGATCGTGTTCGTGTTGACCGCGAGCGCCTCGCCGATTTCGTGAGCTGCCATTTCCTCGAGCTCGCTCAAAACGAACACCTCCCGAAGGTCGTCGTCGAGCTCGCTCAGCAGACTCATCGTAGATTTCGACGAAGGTCGGAGCCGTCATCGGCTCGCGAGCGGGGGCTATGCCGAGGACGGCATCGCTCGTGATTTCGGCCGAAATGGTCATGCGCTCTTGGTTGGTGTCCGGCGAATGAGAAACCATCAAGGAAAACGCATCTGGACGCCCGCCACGCTCTCGAACGCGCAGACGCTGCAAATGTGTTTCGTGGAACGCTTAGGCCACGATGATCGGGAGAAGCAGGTCCGACGTCCGCGCTCGGAGTGGCCGCCGCTGGAAATGAAATGCGCGTGGGTCGGGCCGGTCGTACATCGGGCAACGGCGAATCGTTCGTCGGTGCCAGATCTGCCTTTGAAATGGGCGTTTCCGTGACCGGAGCGCTGTTCGGATCGACATCGACCGCGAGCACGACTGCCGCTGCATGCGCGAGCTCGCCGCACGACGAGGCCGTGAGCTCGCGGACGTTCGGATGATTGCTGCCGTCGACTTCCGTCGTGAGGCGCAAGCTCCACAGATCGGCGGCGTGTTGCTCGACGACCGCTTCGGCGCGCCATTTCTGGGTCGGCGCCCGATCACCAATCAGATCACCCACCTCCGACACGATGCGATCGCGTGTCGGGCACTCGGGTGGTGCGCTCCAGAGCAGGTCGATCCAAACCATTTGCCTATCCATGGCAAATGCGTCGGCGGCTGTCCAGCGACGCGATCACCCTGCGTCCGGACAGCCTGCGGGAATCGGGCCTCCTAAGTCGGACCTCGGACAGAACGTGCACGTGCCCTGAACGCACCGCGGGGTTCCGAAGTAAGGGCACGAGCAGATGGGGCCGGTGCTCGGATGAATCGAGTTGAAGAGCGCGTCGTACTTGTCCTGATCTTTGGTGCTGATCGTCGCGCCGCCGCACGTGCAGTTGTAGCCGGAGCAGATCTCACCGGCGGTGATGTCGATGCAGTCGGTGTCGGCGTTGCACGAGGTGTCGTAGTCGGCGGGGTCGAGATCGATGCAGACGCTGGCATCGACGATGGTCGTCACGCCGCTGTCGACCTTGGCGCGTCCAGCATCGCGCGTGATGCTTCCGCCACCCGAGGACGACGTTCCGGCGTCGGGTGTGGAGTCGGTTTCGTCGACCGGCGCGATCGTTCCGCCACACGCCGCGAGGACGGACCCAATCATTGCTGCAGCAAAGAGCGCTCGCGCGCGGAAGCTCGTCATGCACGCCCCCGAGCAATGCGTGTGCCCGCCGCGTCTGAACCCATCTCACGGTAAATCACGCCTCTTTACGAACGCACGTGTGTGCCACGGCACAGCAAAGGCGACAGGCGATGTAACCTCGACGCCCTCGATGGCTCGAAAGACAACCCGCTGGAGAGATCGCATCGACGTCGGCCCCGGGACGCTCGCCGTTCTTGGCGTCGCTTTGGTCGTGATCCTGTTTTTCGTTTTGCGTTACGTCGTCACCGCGCCGCCGCATCGGCTCGTCATCGCCACGGGGAACCCCAACGGCTATTTCACGCAGACTGCGGAGAAGTACGCAAAGCGGTTCGCCAAGCAAGGCGTCACGCTCGACATCGTGACCACCACCGGCGCAGTGGACAACCTCGCGCGCATCGACGCGCCCGGCTCTACCATCGACGTGGCCTTCTTGAACGGTGGCCTCACCAACGCCGCGCAATCACCGCATCTCGAGTCGCTCGGCAGCATCGCTTATGATCCGCTCTGGGTGATTCATCGCACGTCGCTGGGTGCGCTCGACGGAATCCCTAAGCTTAAGGGTCTCAAGATCGGTATCGGCGGCGCGGGTAGTGGTACCGGGCCGATCGCGCGCAAGGTGCTCGCTGCTTCCGGCGTCGACGCGTCGAACAGCACGCTCGTCGCAACCGCAGGGGGGGCTGACGCTCTGACGCGCGCCATTTTCAGCGGCGATCTCGACGCGGCGCTCACGCAGGGCCCGCCCGAAGATCCCAAAATCAAAGCGCTGTTCACCACCGACGGCATCACCGTCATGAACATCGCAGACGCCGAAGGCTTGTCGCGCAACCTCACGTTCTTGCATGCGCTCGTGATTCCGCGATCGGCCATCGACACCGCTCATCAAAAACCCGACCGCGATCTTTCCATCATCGCGTCGACCATCATGCTCGTCGCACGCGACGACGTGCACCCGGCGCTCATCTATTTGCTAATGGCCATCGTCGACAACGAGCACGAGCCGCCGAGCCTGATCCACAAAGAGAACGAGTTCCCGTCCGACAAGGACACCGACCTTCCGCTGAACCCGCAAGCCGAGACCTATTACAAAAGCGGAAAGCCGTTTTTGCAGCGCTACTTGCCGTTCGGATTGGCGAGCCTCGTCGAGCGTTTGCTCAAGGTGGCCGTGCCGGTGCTGCTCATTCTGCTGCCGTTTCTCCGGGCGATGCCGGCGTTTTACCAGTGGCGTATCAAACGTCGGCTTGCGCTCGTGTACCGTCAGCTTCGCGACGTGGAGCGCGGCGTGCACTCACCCGACGCCGCGCATCCACTCGAGCATTACGAAGCAAAGATTCGCGGCATCGAGAAACGGCTTCGCGCGCAGCGTATTCCGCTCATGTACTCGAACGATCTGTATGCGCTACGTGAGCACATCGAGGTAGCGCGTCGTCAGATCGCAAAATCCGTTGCGGCGCGTGAAGCCGAGCACGAAGCCGAGGTCTGACCTCGCGAGGAATCAGGACGCTGGCCACGTTCTTTTTCGTTACAGTAGGTC
>JBDTFL010000022.1:0-7376 GCA_039937955.1 Polyangiaceae bacterium
CGATAGCCGCATAAAAACAGTCGATTGGTGTTCCGCGATCCAAGAACCACAGGAATAGGGGAATCATCACGACGCGTGCCATCGTGATGAGGTTCGGAACGTTGAGCGCGTCGTCGAACAGCGTGCGCCGACGCTGCGCGCGGGCGGTCGGATCAATCGCGGTTCGTTCTGTCATTTGCCAGCTCCTATTTTCCAACCAGGAAAATCGTGCCGTCGCCAGCGAAACCGAGCAGCCCGCGTTGACCGGCGGGAGCTTCTGCGACTGGCACTGCGCGAGGAATGATGCGACCCATCCAGCCGACGACCGATTGACCGCGAATGGTGGCGGGACGACTCGCGGAGACGTCGATGGTGCGAAGTCGTTCGATCACGTCGAAGGCGACGGCGCCGGATCCGCGGAGCTGGACCATCGGCAACGGCTCTTCGTCGGTGCGCGGCAAACGCCCATTTTCATAGGTCAACGCGAGATCGAAGAGGACGATGGTGTCCTCGCGCAAAAATAAAACGTCGTCTCGCAACGTACAAACATTGAGCTGACGGGAAGGGCGCGGACCGAAAATAAGATCGCCCTCGCCGCGCACTGAAAGGAGGGGAGTTGCGATGCCGCCGAACGTTTCGCTCGGCGAGGCGCCGCGGCCGCGACGCTCGAGGCTCGACGTTTGAAATGCGCCCGTGTACGCGCGAAGGGCGTCGAAACGAACCGCGAATTCTTGCGCGGGCTCCTCGGTGCCGCCCCCACCGGGATTGAGCGGTGACCGCAAACGAAGAACGACGAGGCCGCTCGCGTCGACGACGATGGTGTCGCCAAGAGCCGCGCGAGATCCGATACGTACGCCGCGCGCGAGCTCCGAAAGCAGCGGAATTTCTGCGGTGGGCGGCGCTGATGTAGGCCGCGAGATCATGAGCGGCGGCGACGAACGCGGCGGCGTCATCTCGGTGAACACCGGACCCTCGAGGCTGTGGACGAGCTGCGGCATTCCTCGAACGCCGACCATGGACTCGATACGCAGCGCTTCTGCACTCGGTGCCGGCGGCGACGTGACGGTTGCCGCCATGCTCACTCCCGTGTTCGCTCCCAGGGTCACCGAGCGCGGCGGAAGATCCGAAATGCGTGTTTGCGTGCGCGCGATCTGTCCATGCTCGATCGCGCGCCATGGTCCTTGATCGCGACGGCTCGTTGCCGGCTCTGCGAGCGCGAACGACAATTCTCCGGCGTCGAGCTCCTGGAACGCTTCCGCGGCCGCTGCACGAATGGCCGTAGATTCAGCTGGATCCACGTTTTCTTCCACTTGCTGCGGAGGCATCGTGGCGCCACGACGACCTGCGATCTTGCGTGCCATCGACGCGTGACCGCCGCGCGTGAAAGCCTCTTCTGCCTTTCCGAGATCGCCCAGACGCTCGTACGCGAGCCCAAGATAACCCCAAGCACGTTGATGCTCAGGTGAGCTACGAACGACGTCTTCGAGCTCGAGACGCGCGGCGGCTGCCTGACCCGTTTTTAGATAACAAAGAGCGAGGTTGATACGCAGCGAGGGTTGGTCGGTCTCGGACTTGAGCGTTTCGTAAATTTGGATCGCGCGCGGATACAGCCCGAGCCGGAAATAGACGACGGCGAGGAGATCCTGACCCTTCGGATCGCGCGGCTGCAAATGCAGCGCTTGCTCGAGCTCCTCTTTCGCTTCGTGAACGCGACTGTCTTGAAGCAGCTCGCTGCCGCGATAGAGGTGAAACAAAAAATCCTCGCCGGCGATGTCGCGGCCCGTGTCGCTGGGCGGCGCCGAGGCACGCGGTCGAAACGATGCCGGCGCGAGCGAGGTCGAGAGGCCCTCCGCTCGAAAGCGCGCGTCGTCGTCGCTCATGTTTCAGCTCGTTTCATGATTCGGGTCGCGCGGCGATCCTAGCAGGATGCGCTCGCGACGCCGAGAATCGCGCCGCGACGAGCGCGGTCACCACCAGAACTCCTACGACGAGGAAATCGGTGTCGAGCGTGCCGCCGCTCGGTGATTTTGCGTCCAAAATTACGCCACGCGCCAAGGTCGACGTGATGAAGGTCCAAGCCGCGTGCGCTCCCCATGGAAGCCACGCCCCGCGATCGATGATCCACGCGGACGCGAAGATGACGCCCAATGCGGCGCTCGCGATGATTTCGAGATTCGTCGCATCAGGATCGCCCATGCGCGCCGCGCCGCCGGCCAGCCCACACACCAAAAATAAAAGCGGGAGCGGCAAAAGATGTTTGAACGCGCGAATCACAATCCCGCGCAAAAGAAGCTCGTCGCGCATCGCAGTGAGCCCGGCCGTGAGCAGGCCGAGAGCGGCCGCGGGAATGGTGAACGTTCCACGAACGATGCTGCCCCCATGAAAGGTGATCGCAACGATGCTGATGCTGGCCACGACGAGCGCCGCGAGCGCGCCACGCCCGGCCCGCGTTGCGATCGCTTTGCTCGATGGAATGGGCGCCTCTGGATCCGACCATGCGACGCCCACTTTTCCGGCAGCGAGCTCGGCAACGAGCGACTGAATCGCTGCGGTGCCCAACAAGTTCTGCGTGAACATCATCGCGATCAATTGCGCGACGGTGTAGGCGGCCATTCCCCAAAACGAAACGTTCGCTGCATCGCGAACGCCGGCGCGCGTGAGCTTGCGCCTGGACTTCGCGAGGTCTTTCGGGTCGGTCACGGCGTGCTCAGGCGAATCACGCGAGCGTGATGAGCTTCGCGTTTCCTTCGACGGTAGCACCTGCCGCAACGTGCACGATCGCCACTTTTCCAGCCTGTTTTGCCTTGATTTCGTTTTCCATCTTCATGGCCTCGACGACGATGAGTGAATCACCGACATTCACTTCGTCGCCGACGTTCACGTAGACCTTCACGATGCGGCCAGGCATCGGCGACTTGATGGTCTGATCTTTCGCGGCCGCTCCGCCGCGCTTTGCGTTCTCTGCTGCACGTTCGCGTTCACTCACGACGCGTACGTACGAGCGATGTCCGCTGGCGACGATTCCGACTTCCGGTGGTCTTCCTTCCACGGTGAGATCGACCACGCGACCGCCGATGCGCACCGACATGCCGGAGCGGAGCTCGACCAGATCGACGGCGACCGATTTTCCTCCGACCTTCACGTCGAGCCCGCCGTTCGGAAGCTCGGCGACGTCGACCTCGATGGGCGGAGCGCTCTCATCGTGAGGCGCGAGCGAAACGTAGTAGCGCATGGCTGGGCGAGCATGAAAGCCGAGCTGCGCGCAGGCGTCCAGAGAATCGAGCTGCGCGCAGGCGTCCAGAGACGTGCGTGGCTATTGCGACGGCGGAAAGAAATCGCAGCTCGAGGTCGCAAGACAACGGTGAGTCGACGGATGGCTCAAAAAATAGACATCGCGGCCGTTCGTCATCATGAAACGCGTGATCAGCTGATCGTAATAGACGGCGTCGTCCCACGCTTTGCACGGGTCGCCGATCAGCCACACGTGCTGCCCTTGCGGATTCACGTACGCGCTCACGAGGCCGATCATGGGCGGATTGCTTGCATTATACACGTATGCATTGGCGTCGGCCGTGAACGGCGCTCCCTGCATTCGCGGCGCCCAACTCTTCTCGAGCGACGCGACGTCGGTGCTCGGCTCGTTCGCCGAACGTGCGAGGCGCAGCGGAACGGCAAGATGCTGCTGATCGAATTTGTCGGCGCCTTCCGAGAACCAATCGGCGTCGAACAACGTCGTGCTGCATTGCGACGCGTTCATTCCGGGATTCGGATCGCAGCCCGCTCCGCCTTGGTAGTTCGCCGTGCACGCAGGTCCGGCCGGCGCGCGCGCGAGCCGTGAAACACCTTCAATCGAGCTGTGATCGATGAGCGCCTGATCGGGCGTGATTCCACCGAGCGAAGTGTAGAGCGCACTGGGCGTCGCATACGGCGCGTAGTCGGGCATCGATGTCGCAGCATTCGGCGGCAAAAAGGGAAGGGCGCCGACCGCACGCGCGAACGAGTAACCCGTAGCGATGTTCACGAACTCGTCACCCACCGTGTAGCTCGTCAAAATCGGACGCGGGCCCATCGGTGTGCCGTCGATGTTCGGCATCGGGCGCATCATGTAATACGGCGCAAAATTGACGGGATCGCCGACGTCGACCGCCGCTTGCGTGAGATTCAAAAGCTGGCGCGCCTCGGGCGAATTTCGGTACAAACCAAGACCCGCCTGCGGCGCGACGAGCTGCGAGCCGACCGCAAAAAATGTGTCGCGGTACTGCACGCATCCGGCGTCGGAGCTGCACGTCGCGGTGGAGTCGCCGGTGGATTTTCCGATCGTGAGCGGTTGCTCCCACGTGTCGATGAATCTTCCGGGCTGAACGTTCGCGGTGATGTTGCACGTGCCGTACGAGTCGACGACGTCGGGTGCGTCGTAGATTTGGAGCGCGATCGGGTCGCCGGCGTCGGCCGGAATCGGAATGCGAAACGCCCCATTTTCCCCGGTGCGGGCGCATTTCAGCTCACCGTTCGCGAGGTTCGCGAGCAGCACCGTCCCGTTTTCCGGAAGCTCGACGGCGGACAAACACGCCACCTCGATCTCGTTCGAATCTTGGAGATTGTTCACAACCAAACGCACCGAGCGTTGGTCGGCCGTGCAACGCGTTTGGGGTCCTTCGTTGGTCGGCGGACGTGACGACGCCGGAACGGCAACGACGAGCGGCGTCAAGATTTGCTCGTCGACCCAATCGACGACCCCTAAGGATCGATTTGCCAACGTCGTAACGCCGCCGCTTCCGGAGATGGGCGCGACCGCTGTGATGTTCGGGTCGAGCGCGCCGAAAACTTGCGAAGCGATTCCGCCGTACGAATCTCCTGCCGCGTAGATGAGGCCGTGCGCTCCGCCGACGTCTGCGACGCCGTCACCGTCGAAGTCGCCCATCAAATCCGGTTTGCCGTCGTTGTTGGTGTCTTGCGTTCCGACTTGATCAAATGCCTTTAAAATGCGGCTGGCGTGCAGTAGGTCGACGACGCTTTCGCGCAAGTTGTCGCGCGTGTGGAAGATGTGCGACGTGAAGAGGAGACCGCCCGAATCGGGAACGCCGTCGCCGTCCAAGTCGCGTGCGCGCCCCTTCACGAGGCCGGCTACCCACGGCACGAGGCAAGTCGTCTGAAAAAATCCTTCGGCGAGTGACACCTGCCCGGGAGCAATGGCGAGACCATGTCCAGGCATGTCGATCCCGAACATGGCCAAGCCCTGCTTCGCGAAGTAACCCGCACGCGCGATGATCTCTGCGTCCGACTGAGAGGTTCCGTGGGCCCAGAGCACGACCGGGAAGGGCTCGGCGCGTCCGGCTTTTTTCTTGGGGACGGTCATGAAGAAATGTCCGGTGTCGCTTCCGGCGTTGTTGATGACGCCGTTTTTGAAATCGATCTGAAAGCGCGAGTCCGGGTCTTCGTGGTCAGGATCACCGAGAAAATAAGGTGTTTTGTAGGTGCCGGTGACGACATAGTCGATGTCGTCGAACGTGGAGAGGAACGCAGCGTTGGCGGCTTGCGACTGCGGGAACAGTTGTTGAATGAGCTGTGAGATCGCATCCATCGCGTCGGCAGGATGCAAAATATAAGGGGTGCCGATATGCGGTGTGCAGCGCGGGTCGGATTGATAGTTAGCGGGCTCGTCGGTTGGGTCTGCGGCTAACCCCACTGCTGGGTAAGCGGTTGCAGTTGCAGGGTACAGAGACGCGAGCGCGGCGAGCTTTCCGGACCCGTGAAGGCCATCTCGCAGCATCTTGAGATCTTCGTAAACCGGTTGGGTGGTGAAGCTCCACACGAACGCGACGTGATTCAGTCCGCTACCGGCAATGTCTCCGTAATAATTCGCGCGCGAGGCGTCGGACAAAATCGCCTCCACACGTGAGGTCTCGTTCCGTTGTGTCGGATGGTAGATCGCCGGAAACGGGGATTTTACCGGGCTTCCGCCGCTTCCGTGCAAACGATCGGTGAGCACGACCGCGTATTCGGTCTTCTCGTCCATCGGCAGCACTGGCTGCAAAATCAGTGTGTCGGTTTGCCGTTCGTACCAACTCATCACGTTGTCCACGCCGTCTTTGCCGACATGACCGCTCGCCGGATTGAGGGTGTTGGGATGATCCAGGACGCCATCGAAATCCAAATCGCGTCCGGGTGTGTAGTCCGCTTGGGTGAGACCTAAGCCTTCTTCGTTCGTCTCGTAGAGGAAGTTGTTGGACGTAAGGTGAGGGTCATTGGGGTAGTAGAGATCTTGCTGACCTACCGTTAAGGGAAAGTCGCCGTCTCCTACGTCCACCAACACCGGCACGCCGGTCTTGAGGTTGACGACATAGACCGGGTCGTTGGACGTATCGTGACCGTCGTGCTGCATTCGAGCCTGAATATCGACCAAGTCGAGCGCGGCGCCATGGGGGTCGTCGTTCTTTCCGTGATTGAACTGCACGGTGATGGGCGCGAAGGTTCCCCAACCCTCCATCTCCGTGAAGCCCGCGCGTGCGCTCTCCTCGAGATGCGTTGGCGCGATCATACTGACATTCAGACGCACGCCGGTGCGGCTCGAAGGATCTGCAAACGTCGCGACATCGTTGGGCACCGGGATGTTCGGAAGCGGACGATGGGCGAGATCGAAGACCACCGTGGGACCATCTCCGGGCGGCGTGTCGCGGAGAGAGGTCGGCGCAGAATCGATCGCGCAGCCCGCTGCGATCAGGAGAACGGCCGCGAACGGCGCGCGAAGTGTTGCCATCGGCGAGAGCGTATCAGGACGAAGAAGATCGCAAAACCAGCAAAAAATACGGGTGATTCGCGCTCACTCACGGAAGTCATGCGACAGCCGCCTCCGGCCGCGAAGCCGTCGCTCTCGGGGCTCGAGCTCGAGGCGTCCGAGGCCGTCGGCGGTTTGGACGGTCCGTTCGCGTCGACGTCGGCATCGCTTTCGGTAGGCGCAGCGTCGGAGATGGGCAACGCCGCATCATCCGAAGAGGCGTCGGTCGGAGATCCGGAATCCGAGATCACGACTACAGGATGATCGCACGCGCTGGCATCGTCGAGCGTGAAGCCGCCATCACCAGCGGGAACGGCACCAGCGTCGACAGTAAGATCGAACGCGTTGGAGAACCCTAAGATCCGCGATGGGCTGTAACCATGACCTCCAGCCACCAGCGCTTGGCCGTCGGCGAGTAACGTTACGGTGTGCCCGTACGCGCTGCCCTCTGACATGCCGCAAAAATCGCTGAAGCTCGTGGTCGTCGGGTCGTACAGCTCGGCGTCACGGTAATTACCCGAGCCGTCCTCGCCACCAACCACCAGCACGTCTCCAGTGCTCAATGCTGCAGCAACCGCGTGGTAGCGAGGATGGTTGAGGGTGCCGCTGCCGGTCGTCAACG
>JBDTFL010000023.1:0-3908 GCA_039937955.1 Polyangiaceae bacterium
GTGCCGCCGGCGTCGAAGCGCGCAAAATCGCGGGATTAGTCCGCGCAAATTCGTGTGGTGAACGACTCGTGACCCTGAAGCGGCCTGCTTAAATACCCGGCGAAGACTTCTGACCCGCACTGAATGTCGAAATCGAAGTCGACGGATCCTAGGTATTCCTGGTCGGCGGCATCCAAGTGGAAGACCACGGTCGCATTTCGGGCGAGCTGAGAGACGGTTACGGGCATGCCCGCATCTTCGTAGTAGTAATCGATCGAGCAATCGCTCGTCGGGTCGCCACCCGTTTTAGTGCAGTTGGTGCCTGGCCCCACGTCGAACGAAATCGCATGAGCGCTGCTGGTCATCGTCGCAGTGCAAAGGAAGTCCGGCCCATCAACGTAGAATCCGGCATCGACGTCGAGGACAGCGCGCTCCTCGAGGCCAACCGCATAACTCCAGGTAGGCGAAACGTCGTTGCAGTTACACGTGTTCATGCACGCCGAGAGCATCAGCGGGAGCACCACAGCGAAAATCAGACGCGCCGAATTCAAGAAAGCCCCTTCAAAAGCGTGGAGCGTAGATTGCGATCGCGCAATCAGCCTATTTTTCAGGCGTATTTCGCTAAATGCAACGCGTCAGGTATGGACACTCTGACCTGACAGTGGTACTCGCGCGGGCCTGTTTCGCCGAGGATTCCGAGCTCATACGCTCCCTTGGCACAGCGCTTTCGAGGGCCTATGTCACTGGCAACAATGATGATGAGTACAGCCGCGGAGACCCTGCACGCCTCTGTCAAAGAAGGCGCGGTCAACGTCGACTTCGATTCGACGGTGATCGTGCAGATGGTGCTGTTCACCATTTTGGCCGTGATGCTCAAGCCGATCTTGTTCGACCCGATGCTCAAGCTGTTCGCGGAGCGCGAAAAACGGATCGAAGGCGCAAAGCTCGAAGCGCGCAAAACCGACGACGCATCGGCGCAAGCGCTCAAAAAATACGAGGACGCCATGGCCGCTGCACGTGCAGCCGCAGGTGCCGAACGCGAGAAGCTCCGCGCCGAAGGACAAAAAGCCGAGAACGAGATTTTGACGAGCGTTCGCGCGTCGACCGCAAAGACGCTCGAGAATGGCCGTAAGCAGACCGGCGGCGAAGCAGCGCAAGTGCGTACCGACCTCGGACCGCAGGTGAAAATCTTGGCGGCCGATTTGGCCACGCGCGCGCTCGGACGTGAGGTGCGCTCGTGAAACGCTTTTCGCGCGCACTTTTAGTCGTTGCAGCGATCGGCCTGATTTCAGGGGTTTCAGCCGTTTCGTACGCGCAGCATGGCCCGCATCAAGGCGCGTCGCCGACCAAGCCGGGCGCTGCGCTCAATGGCGAAACGCCCGAAGCTGCTTCCGACAAAGAAGAATCGGAAGAGGGCGAAGGCGAGCACGCGCTCAAATCGATCAACTGGTTCGACCTCAACAACGTGAAGCAGGTCCCCTACGCGGTCTACCTCGCGAACTTCGCGCTTCTGATTTTTCTGTACGTGCGGCTCGGAAAGAAGCCGATCAAAGAAGGGCTGACCGCACGCCGCGAATCGATCGCGAAAGAGATCGAGGACGCGCAGAAGATGAAGAAAGAGGCGAAGCAGCGCGCCAAGAAATACCAGGCGAAGCTGGAAGGCCTCGACGAAGAGCTCGCGTCCGCGAAGCAAGGTTTGATCGAAGCAGGCGAGGCCGACAAAGCGCGCATCGTTCGCGAGGCCGAAGAAAAAGCGGCGCGCATGAATCGCGACGCAGCTGCATTGCTCGAGCAAGAGACGCGTCAGCTCCACGAAGATTTGGTGAACGAAACGGTGGAGGCCGCAGTTCGTGAGGCCGAGGAGCTCCTGAAGAAGCGCGTGATGCCAGAGGATCACGAGCGACTCGCGGAAGATTTTCTCGCGTCGCTCAGCAAGCGTCCGACCCCGAATCTGGCTACGCCGAACGACGCTGCGATGAGCAGCATGCCGCCTGCAGGGAGCCAAACATGATCTCAAAGATGAGAGGCCAGTCATGATCGCGCCGCACATCGCACGTCGTTACGCGACCGCGCTCGTCGAAATCGGCGCGGAAGAAAATTCGCTCGATCAGATCGTGGAGCAGGTCTCGCTCATTGCGCAGACGTACGAGCAAAACGCCGACCTTCGCAAGGCGCTGGAAAACCCGCTCGTTCACCACGATGCGAAGGTTGCCGTTCTCAACGACATCGCCGCCGGTTTGGGCCTGTCCCCCACCGTGAAGAACACGCTTCTCTTCATGGCCGACCGTCGTCGCCTCAGCGTGCTGCCGGGCGTTGCCCAACGGCTTCGCGAGATGAACGATCTTCGTCGCGGCATCGTGCGCGCCGAGGTCGTCACCGCCGCGCCGCTCAGCGACGAATATTATTCGCGACTCCAAGCGCAGCTCGAAAAGATGACCGGCAAGAGGGTCGTCCTCGACAAGCGCCAAGACGAATCGATTATCGCGGGTGTCGTCACGCGCATTGGCGACACCATTTACGACGGCTCGCTCAAGTCACGACTCCAAGAAATCAAAAACAACTTGCTCGACGTCGACGCTCGCACCGCATCTGCCGCGACCTGACGAATCAAACGCCGAGCGACGCGCGCGGCATTCATGAACGCGCAGCAAAGCAAAAATTCACCAAATGCCGTAAAATAAGCCACTTCACAGAAGAGAGACCGACATGCAGCTCCGCGCCGAAGAAATCTCGCAGATCATCAAAAAGCAAATCCAGAACTACGAGAAGACCGCGCTCACGATGGAGACCGGCACGGTGCTCAGTGTCGGCGACGGTATCGCGCGCGTGTATGGCCTCGAAGGCGCGATGGCCGGAGAGCTCATCGAGTTTCCGGGCGGCATCATGGGCCTCGTGCTCAACCTCGAATCCGACAACGTCGGTGCGGCACTCTTCGGCGACACCACCGGAATCAAAGAAGGCGCTGTCGTCAAACGAACCGGCCGCATCATGGAGGTTCAAGTCGGCGAAGCGCTGATTGGTCGCGTCGTGAACGCGCTCGGTCAGCCGGTCGACGGCAAAGGGCCGATCGACTCGAAAGAGAAACGCCGCGTGGAAGTGAAAGCGCCCGGCATCTTGCAGCGTCAGCCGGTCAAAGAGCCGCTTCAGACGGGAATCAAAGCTATCGACGCGATGGTTCCTATCGGCCGCGGTCAGCGCGAGCTCATCATCGGCGATCGTCAGGTCGGAAAAACCGCCGTCGCGCTCGACACCATTCTGAATCAAAAAGGTAAGGGCGTTTACTGCTTCTACATCGCGATCGGTCAGAAGCAGTCGACCGTTGCGAGCGTCGTCGACAAGCTCACGCAGTTCGGCGCGATGGAATACACGACGGTCGTCACGGCTGGCGCGAGCGAATCCGCGCCGCTGCAATTCATTGCACCCTACACGGGTGTCACGATGGCCGAGTATTTCCGCGATACCGGGCGTCACGCGCTCTGCATCTACGACGACCTTTCGAAACAGGCCGTTGCGTATCGTCAGCTCTCGCTGCTGCTTCGTCGTCCGCCGGGACGCGAGGCGTATCCGGGAGACGTTTTCTACATTCACTCACGCCTTCTCGAGCGCGCTGCAAAAATGGCCGACGAGTACGCAGTCGTTCCGAAGGGCACGAGCGAGTGGAGCAAAATCGGCAGCGCCGCCACGCACCGCGGTGAAGAAGGCGAGCACGCCGCGAAGAAAGAAGCGAAGGACAAGGGCGAAGGCTTCGAGGTTCTGCACAACCCGCACTCGGGCGGCTCGCTCACCGCGCTTCCGATCATCGAAACACAAGGCGGCGACGTCTCGGCGTACATCCCGACCAACGTCATCTCCATCACCGACGGCCAAATCTTTTTGGAGAGCGACCTCTTCTACTCCGGCGTTCGTCCGGCCATCAACGTCGGCATCTC
>JBDTFL010000024.1:0-3342 GCA_039937955.1 Polyangiaceae bacterium
CGCTCGGCAAGAAAGCCGTCGCCGACACCGCGTTGGTTCCCGTGCTCGCCACGCGCGTCACTGCCCAAGCGACCGTTGCTGCGTCGAGCCCCTTCGGCAGCGCAGACAGCAAAGCGAAGGCGAAAGCCGATATGGACAGCGTCAAGCAAGTGCAAGCCGACGTCAGCAAATCGATCAGCGACGTGCAGGCGAAGATCACGGGCATTCCCGCGCAAGCCACGGGCGTCCTCGGAAAGCTCACGACGACGCTCGCCGGCGGCACCTGATCTAAGCACTTTCGTTTTTTTCACGATTCTCGCCGGTGGCTCCATCTGAGCAGCCGGCGAGTTTCGTTTAATCTCTTGGGCGTTGCTCGTCCACCTGCGTGAGCGTCGCTTGATGCGTCTGACCTGCCTGAGTGCGCGTAGCGATGAGAAGCTCGCCGTGCGTGTGAAAATCGATACGTCCACCGCCGGCCATGAGCGTCGTCATGTCTCCGTGCATGGCGTAAGCGCTCGTATCGATTTTTCGCGTGCCCTCAACGAGCTTCTTCTGACCTCTGCACGTACGATGAGGCGAGAGTCGACCGTGGGGACAGGCACCGTTATTCACAATGATCGAGGGTTGCGTTGAGCAAATCATTGCGGGGCGGATTCGCGCGCTGCTCGTCGAATCCGTTCATTCTCTCCGTCGAGTAACCGCGCGCCGGATTTGAAGTCTCGTTTGTGGCTATTGAGAGCCATTCTGACCTTACGGAGTCACTTTTCATACTGTCGCATGGGCGTAAGCTCCGAAAAATCCTTTTGGACACGACCTAAGTACTTGATCTCCCGTCGCGCCCCCTAGCCCGCACGGAGAACCGTGTGCCGAGAGCGCTGCTTCGCGATCGATTTTCGGGGAGATCCCACTTCAAAGTCATAGAGCAAGCATGCGCATGTGCACGCACGCCCGTGCTTTGTGCAAGCGACCCGTGCAATGGCACGCGCTGAGGCAAGTGCACGCGTTGCAGGCTTCGCTTCTCGAAAAAATCGCTGAAAACAAACTTTCTGAAAAAAAGATCCGATTTCACGCAACCGGTTCGAGGGGGCGGCCGATGCGTCGGCTGTAGCGAGATTGATCGCTCAGAACAGAAACCAACAGAAACGGAGTCGATGACCAAAATGAAAAATCTTACCAAAAATGACCGCCTTGCTTCCGCCCAGACCGTCAAAGTGCAGAGCCTCGCGGTTCCGGCGGCGCCCATCTCTCGCGCAGCGCTCGATCGTTCGGTGCAACGCACGATCCGGTTCTTGCGCGCAGCACAGACATCCTCACGGATCATGGCGCAGCTCGCAGCGGGCGGCTTCACGATCGATCAGCCGAAGGAAGGGTGGCAGCTGGTCTTCATCGCATCGGGCGTCGTTGTCTCGTCGCAAACGGGAGACAATCCGGTCGCTGGCGCCATCACCGAAATTAGCGCTGTCACCGGTAACTACTTCAAGCGCACGCGCGCAGTGCTGCACCATCTGCATCGCGACGTTGAAGCGTTCCTCTTCCAAGATCTCACTTCGGGCACGGGCCCGGCAGCGGTCCCCGCGCTCAACACGTTTTTGGAGCGATGCCAGGCGCTCGAAAATTCGCCGGAACGAAAGGCCACGCGAAAAGGCGATCATGCAGCGCTCGCATCGATGGAGGCGCGCGGCATCACCGCAGCCGAGCGGACTCGTCTCCAGGGGCTCGTGGATATCGTGCAGTCGCAAATTGCGCAGCCCGCTTCGATCGGCAACGAAGATGCGCGTACCCTGGCACTGACGAATCTCTACGAGTGGATTACGGACTGGTCGGAAACGGCGCAGGCGCTGGTGACGAGCCGCGCGGACCGCATCAGCCTCGGCATTGCGAAGCGTCGCTCGCGGAAGGACGACGCAGCACCGGTCCCGACGCCGCAACCTTCACCGGTGACGATCACGCCGATCGCCGCGCCGCCCGAACCGCCGGTGGTGAATCCGCCGCTGCTCAATGCAGCGCCGACGGTTGAAGGCAATCCGACGAAGGCGGCGTGAGCGGTGCGTCCGTAAGCATCACGTCCTCCGTATTCAGCAAGAGAAAAGCCGTTCGCGAAAAGTGCGAGCGGCTTTTTTCCTTTTTGAAGCTACGCTCCAAGCGTCCTGTCTTTCAGATCTCTCGATGAAGTGCTTGTCTTATTGGGCTCGTCCGACAGGAACTGTCGCGAGCCCGCAAAAAGCCCTGAATGACGAGATAGAGACCGTCAGCTCACCAGCGTCGTTTGCGCAACATGCGCGCGAGAAATATCCCCACGGCGCCCATGAGCAAACCGGCGCCACCGATGGCGGGTCGTCCGCTCGCATCGCATCCAAACACACCACCGCTGCTCGGGCATGCGGGTGCATTGAGCATGTGTGTGACGACTCGTTGATTCGAGAGCTCGCCCTGATCGGACGAGGCTTGCAACACCAGATCCGCGGTCATCGCGCTGTGCGAAAGATCGGCGCGAATGCGCGTGACCCGCACCGTGGCTGACGCCGTATTGTTGAGCAACGCTGCGATGTCCGCGCTGCGAACCGCGTCCGCACCTTGATATGGAACGCCGCCGTCGCTGTCACCGGCCGGGTCGCTTGGATCGCCGACGGGAAGGTAGTCGGACGCGGCGCTCACCTGGGTGTCGGAGCTCGAGCCTCCGTACTGCGACTGACCGCTGCTCAAGATCAAATTTTGAATGGTTGCAGTGTTGAGATCGAGCGAGCTCTCGATCTCCCAACCGGACGCGTGAAGATCCGCTTCGTGTTGCGCGCGCAGCGTCGCGTAGTTGCTGAGATTCGTATTCCAATCCCAGACGAGGTCGGTGTCTTCGATGTGAAAGAAAGGGAAATTCTGCGGCTCGTAGCGACCTTCGGCCACGATCCAGATCGTGATGCCTACCGTCGCCCCCGTTCCGACCGACGCCATTCTCAGCGGCAACGACACCGATGCGCCAGGCATCGTCACGCGCACCGGCCGCATCGACTGCACGCCCGCGTCGGGCAAAAGCTTCATCGCCAAAAAATCGAAGCCCTCTTTCACGTACGCGTCGATCACGGATGCTACGCCGGAAGGAATGTCGTAACCGTTTTGCGCGAGCCAGTTGTTGAGGGCTTGCGGGTCGGTCGAATGCAGCTGCACGGTTTGATACGGACCGACGTTTTGCGATTTGGTCACCGTCACACCGCCGTAGGCGCCGGCGTTGTCGGCCGACAGCGACGATGACGAAGAGCTGCACCCTCCGCCGGACTGCGGCGGGCAATTCAACTTGGGCGGATTGATTTGCGTCGCGGTCAGCGAGTCGATCGAATCGAACATGATGTCCGCGCTGAGCCCGACGTCGAC
>JBDTFL010000025.1:0-7050 GCA_039937955.1 Polyangiaceae bacterium
CGCTTGGCGGCGACTCGTGATGACACTAAAGGTGCAGTTCGTTGATCGTCGTCGTTCTTTTCGTCGCCGCTTTTTTCGCGGGCATCATCAACTCTCTCGCGGGCGGCGGAACGTTGCTGACGTTTCCATCGCTGCTCGCTTATGGCGTCGCGCCGATCACCGCAAACGCCACGAGCACCATCTCGCTCGTCCCCGGAAGCTTCAGCTCATTTTGGGGATACCGAAATGTGAAGCACGGACCGCTCTCCGACGAATTGCGTTTCCTCGTCGTGAGCGCAGCAGGCGGGCTCGTCGGCGCGCTTTTACTTTTGCGCGTCGGCGACGCAACGTTCGCGAAGCTCGTTCCATGGCTGATTTTGGGAGCCACCGCGCTCTTCGTTCTTCAAGAGCCGCTCCGCCGTTGGCGTGAAGCGCGTCGTGCACCGAGCCCCAACGAGATGCTCCACGACGGCACGCGCGGATTTCCCAAGCGCGCGCTGGTGGGTCAATTTTTCATCGGAATTTACGGAGGATTTTTCGGCGCCGGCGCGGGCATCGTGATGCTCGCGGGTCTCGGATTTTTCGGGCTGCGCAACATTCACCAAATGAATCGTCTCAAGAATCTTGCAGGCGTCACCTTCAACACCGTTGCGTCGATAACGTTCGTCATCGGACGTCACGTCGATTGGAAGCTCGCCGCGATCATGACTGCGGGATCGGTGATCGGCGGCTACAGCGGAGCGGGCGTCGCCAATTTCATCGGCGAGAAAAATGTGAAGCGCTTCGTGATCGCGATCGGCTTGATCGTCGGCCTCGTAACGTTGGTCAAGGCCCCGTGACTCACGGGCACGCTGCTCCCGAAGGTCGCGACAGACTTACGGATGACCTAGACCGGTCGGCACGGACGTTGCGAAATGGAGCCGAAAAGGAGCTCTTCCATGGATACCGATCCCATCCGCGGCAAAACGATTCGCTTCACGTTCGACGACGGTCCGATGGCGAAAAAGAGCGTGGATCACACGTTCAACGACGACGGCTCACTCGATTTCGCGATGTCAGGCGATGACAAAAAGCAGCAGAAGCCGACGCACGTCGACAAGTACGAAGTCGCCACAGTCGGATCGGATGTCACGATCATTTCGTATTTGGGATCAGGCGGCTACACGCTCACTGTCGCGCTCGACATGAAGGCGAAGAAGCTCGTGGCCTTCAGCTCGAACGAGAAAAGCGTCTCCGTTCAGCACGGATCTTTTCAGGAGATCAGCGGCGCAAAATCGAAAGAGCACGACCCCGACCGGACGCAGCCCGCGCACTGAGTGTTCTCACTTGTGAGAGATCCCGCTAGTCTCGAACGATGGCGGGGGCCGGAAAAAAAGGGCGTTCGGCGATCGAACGCAAAGTGCTCAGCGGCTCGGTGCGCGAGTGGTTCGACGCTCGCGGATCGATGCGCATCGATCGCGTTTCCCGCAACGCGATCGTCATCGAGCCGAAAGGTCACTTGGAGGCCGGCTTCGTAGAGCTCTTCGAGATCGCCGTCGACGATGCGATCACCGACGGGAAGCCACACCTCTTTTGGGATGGCACCGCGATGACCGGTTACGACAGCGCATTCCGACTTCGTCTCGGAAAATACTGCGTGCGCGTAAAACATCAGGTCGCGTCGATGAACGTGTTCACACCACAACCCATGGTCGCGATGGGTGCCTCGGTCATCAATATTTGGCTCGGCGGATTTTTCACGATGCACAAAACGCGCAACGAGCTCATGGAGACGCTCACGAGAGTGAAAGCGGCCCCTCGCGCGTGAATACGATTCAGCCTATTTTTTAGCGGATTTTTTGAGTAAGTCGGCGAAGGTGCCGAGCGAAGCGGGTGCCGCAGATTTCGATTTTGCTTCTTCGAACTGCGCGCGCTCCTCGGCGTCCTTCGCCCCTTTGATCGACAAGCGAAGTCGGCCGTCGCCGGTCTCCAAAACCTTTGCGACGATGATGGTGCCTTCCGGAAATGTCTTTCGCAGATCCGTGCCGCGCGGAACACCGAGCTCGGCCGACGGAACGAGACCACGACCGCCGCGACCTTTCACGTTGTCCAGCTGCACGAAAATTCCGTACGTCTCGATCTTCTCCACTTTTCCTTGCACGACAGAATTGACGACGACTTGCGGACCCTGCGCGCGCGGAGCTGCGGCTTCGCGTTCCGGTGCGGGCGAAAGCGCTTTGAGCGATAGCGTGATGCGGAGCTGGGTGGCGCCACTCTTCGATCGCGGGTTGGGCTCTTCTTTGATCTCGCGAACTTGAACCTCGACCTGCTCGCCGGCTTTCAAGAGGTCACCGATTTGCGCGCCGCGCTCGTGCGAAACCTCCGACCGCGGGATCAATCCTTCGACGCCCCCGAGATCGACGAAAGCCCCAAAATCACGGACGCTCGTGATGGTTCCTTTGGCGGTTGCACCGACGACCAGCGTGCTCGCCATGTGCTTCATCGCTTCGTTTTGTTCTTGTTCGAGCAGCGCGCGGCGCGAGAGCACGACCCCTTTTCCGCCGTCGCGAACTTCGGTTACCAAAAATTGGAGCGTCTGCCCAATGAACGAATTCGGATCTTCGACGAAGCCTTTGTCGATCTGCGACATCGGACAGAATGCGCGAAGGCCGCCGAGCTCGACCTCGACGCCGCCTTTGTTCACGGCAGTGACTTTTCCTTCGACCGGCAAGCGAGCTGCGCGCGCCTGTTCGATTCCCGCCAAATTTCCCGGTTTGCCGAGTGACTTTGCGAGACGAATTTCGCCCGTCTCTTTGTTCACCTCGACGACGTGTGCGTGAACGCGTTCGCCTTCTTTGACGAGCATGGTGCCGTCGGCTTCGCGAAGATCGATGGCTTCGAGGAACGCTTGCTGTTTCCCTTCGAGCTCGACGAACACGGTGTCGCGTCCGACTTTGATGACCACCGCATCGACGCGGTCTCCCACGCGAACGGCGCGTGTGCGCTTCGGCGCCTCGGCAGTTTTTTCGAACAGGGACGCAAACGAGCCGGTGGGGCGATCGGACATGATGGCCGCGGAAATAGCACTCTCTTTGCACTGGGTCACGCGCCGCCCGAAGACGTAGTCTCAGGAGGTGAACGAGCCCGGGACCACAAGTCCGCAACGCACGGTGATCCAAGCGGATGCGATCGCGTGGATGTCGGAAAATGAAGCTCCAAATGCCTCCAGCGTCGTGACGTCGCTGCCAGACGTATCGGAGCTTTCGCATCTCGACCTCGAGGCCTGGCGTGCGTGGTTTTTGGATGCCGTTCGGCAAGTGATTCGTTGGGTGCCGTCTGGCGGCGTGTCGATCTTCTATCAAAGCGACATCCGCATCGCGGGCGCTTGGATCGACAAAGGCTACTTGGTGATGCGCGGCGCAGAAGAAGAGCGCGCGAGCATCATCTGGCACAAAGTCGTTTGCCGAAAACCGGCAGGCACCATCGGCATGGGCCGACCGAGCTACTCGCACATGATCTGCGTGAGCCGCGAGCTACGTGCCGTCGCCAAAAAGCCCGGACCCGACGTGTTGCCGGACGCGGGGTTCATGCCGTGGAGCAAAGCGATGGGCGTCTCCGCGTGTCGCGTAGCTTGCCAATTCTTGCGCGACGAAACCGAGACGCGCGTTGTCGTCGATCCGTTTTGCGGAAGAGGAACGCTCCTCGCAGTGGCTAATTCCATGGGTTTCGACGCTGTCGGGGTCGACGTGGGAGCGAAGCGCGTCAAGTCGGCGCGCGCTCTCGTTCTGCAAGCAGCCGCAGCCGATCACGACCCACGAGAGACGTTCTCGCTTGGCGAAGGTTTCTTGGAAGGCGCGAGGCTGTTCGACGCCGGTGCATTTTGGGAAGCGCACGAGGCTTGGGAAAGTCGTTGGCGTGTCGAAACCGACGACCAAGCGCGCCGCACGTTGCAGGGGCTCATTCAGATCGCGGCGGGCTTCCACAAATGGATCGTGATGGGCGCACCCGAGTCCGCCGTGCGGCTCTTGGAAAAAGGCGGAGCAAAGATCGATTCACCACCGCCCGAATGGACGACCGCGCCGTTTGCGTTGGGCTCGTTTCGTTTGCAGGTCGAGGCGTGCAGCCGCGAGATCGAAGGCGGCGCAGTCACGCCTCTCAACATGCCCAAAATCCTCGCATAATGGGATCGTCACCGGCGCGACCGGCTCTTCCGAAGATCGCAAAGTCAGTCTTTTCGCAGCAGCACGTGGTCCGAGAAAAAGCGCTCGATCACCGTCGTCACCTTCCAACCGGCGCGAGCAACCAGCGCGCGAAATGCGTCGATGCCGCGTGGTTGTAGGGCAGCGTTGCCAGTCGCCAGCATGACCTTTGCGGGCTCGTCGTTGCGGGTGACCGACCCCGCGATGGCGAAATTCTTCGGCGTGAGATCGCGCAGTGCTCCGAGGTTCGCAAGGATGATGTCGTCGCTTCCGTATTCGAAGAGGCCGCCCTCCGAAGATCCGATCGCGATGCCATCCAGATCGCCCAACCGATCACGCAGCGTCTTCGCCTCGTTCCAATCGTAGAACTGGTGCTTCAGCGAAATATCGACGCCATGCAGGGGCGCATCTGCGGCGCGAAGGGCTTCGAGAGCGCGCTTCCCGAACGAGGGTCCCGCGGCATCGAAGTCGAGAACGCGGATTTCGACGCTGTGACCCGACAGCGCTGATCTCACCAAAATTGCGGCGTTCAGTGCGTCGATGGCCGGTCCTCCGGCGATGTCGATGAAATGCACGCGGGCGCCGGGTTGCGCATCCAGCATGGGCCGCAAGGTGTCAGCGAGAAGATGCGCAACGTCTTGCAAGCGAATGCGCGCGCCGAGCGCGGGCAGAGACGCCGCAATGCGAATGTCGATCGGCTTCGCGTACGCGGCGCCCATGTGGCCCGGTCCGAGCTTCAGCAAGTACGTACCAAGACCGCTCAAGTAGCTTCTGCGCGATTGCCGGATCGCTTTCGCGAGGATCGAGCCGCGTAGCACCACGCGCAAAAGCGCGTTGCGTATCCACGGGTTCATTTGCAGGAGCGGCTCTTGCTCTTTCAAGAACTGCAGAAGCAGCTCGTCGCGATCCGTTTCGGTGAGCGATACCGCGAACGTGTCGTGCGTGATGTCGATGACGGGCAGCTCGATGCCTTCGTCGGTCAGCGCGTAGAAAATGCCTGGTTTTTTCTGAGTCTCGAGCCGATCGGTCTTTGCCATCGCGAGCTCAATATCTACTTTTTCTTGCGCCGAAAACAGGTGGCCGCGTGATCGTCGACCATGCCGACCGCTTGCATCCAGGCGTACACGCCGACCGGGCCGACGAATTTGAAGCCACGCTTCTTCAGCTCTTTCGAAATGAGAACCGATAGCGGTGTGCTGGCTGGAACGTTGTCGCTGCGATTGATGAGCGGTTTCTCGCCGACGAAGCTCCAAACGAACGTCGAAAAATCTTCGCCCGCTTCTTCCATCGCCAAATACGCCCGCGCGTTGCCGACGGCCGCGAGAATCTTGGGGAGGGAGCGGATAATCCCCGCATTTTTCATGAGCCGATTCATCTCCGGGCTCTGGAAGCGCGCGACCTTTTTCGGATCGAATTGCGCGAAGGATTTTCGAAAGGCTTCGCGCTTTCGCAAGATCGTGATCCACGCAAGACCCGCCTGAAATCCTTCGAGCGTGAGCGCCTCCCAAAGTGCGCGGCCATCACGCAGGACGACTCCCCACTCCTGATCGTGATACGCGCGCAGAAGGGGGTCGCTTTGTGCCCACGCGCAGCGAGTCCGTTCGGGCATCGATTGGATCAGTGCCGAACGCGCGGCAGCGGGTAGGGGGCAGCGGTTTTCTTGGGCGGTGCTTTTGGTGACGACGTGTCCACGTCGCGCAACGCTTTGCCGACACGCGTGAGGTCGTCGAGATCGATCCCGATCACGTCGATGCGTGCCGCGCCCTCTTTGTCGGGATGCGGTTTCACGCGAACGATGGGTGCATGGCGAAACGTTCCTCTCGGCGCAGCCACTGCCGCTTGAAGCGCTTGCTGCCACTCGCGTGCGAGGCGTTGCGCATGATCATCCGCATTTTCCGGCACCGCACGCGCGGCCACGATGGCGCGCTGGATCTCCGAGTTGGTCGCTTTCGAAAACGGCACCAGGGAATCGGTGCGACTCACGCCGTCGCCGGGCACCTTGATGTCGAGCGCGAGCAGCGCGTTGGGATCGGCGGACAGGCCGACCGCATCGAGGTACGAGAGCCCGGCGTCGAGCTTGCTGATGCCATGGCGAACGACGCTGGCTTCATCGAACGCGATCGACACGCGGCGATATCGCCGCAGCGTCGAGTAGCCCTGAGGAAAACGCTCGTCCAAATACGTGTCGAGCGAAGCAAACCCCGCTTCGAGATGGACGCCCGTGGTGGCGATGCGATCGATGATCTGTCCGACCTGCCATGCGCCGCGTTCGTTTCGTCGAAGCTGCTGGGCGATCTTCGTTTCCATCGCGGCGAGCTGTTGCTGCGCCGCCTTCTTTGCCCCAGCCCCGATTCGGCTTTTCCCCATGCGTCGATGATGCCGTTCCTCGAGGATTTTGCCTAGATCCGGTGCCGGAGAATTTCGCTCGAGGATTTGCGCCACTTCGTCGATTTTGGAAGGAAATCGACTCGAAAATAAGCCACTTTGAAAATCACACGTCGCTGCTCGACGTCGAGCAGTGAGCGGGTGGGGGCGAACCCTCTGCTACGTTCATGGGCGATGTCGTATTCGATCCGACGGCTCGCGCGCGGTGATGAAGCGATCCTCGCGCGGCTCGCGGCGGAGGAGGCCGATTTCGATCTCGACGATCGGGGCGAGCCACTCGAAGCGCTTTCGGTGGAAGCGGCGCGCGCCTACCTGAACGATCCGAACGTGCTGCATTGGGTAGCCGAGGAGGGCGCAGAAGCCGGCAGCATCGTCGTCGGTCACCTGCTCTGTCACCAGCTGCGCATGCGCGCCGGCACTGCGGTCGAGCTGGTGCTCTACGAGATCGGCGTGCGCAGGAGCGAACGGCGTCGCGGTATCGGACGCGCTCTGGTCGCTCTGGCCCTCG
>JBDTFL010000026.1:0-3905 GCA_039937955.1 Polyangiaceae bacterium
CTCGCGCGACGACACTTGCGAGGTTGGACGCGGCGCCACCACGCGCGGCATTTCTCCAGATTGTTTTGGTGCGGTCCCGACCATGGCGAGCAGCGACGCCGTAAACGCAACGAGGTCCGCGGCGATCTCACGACGTGGTCCTTCGTCGACCTCGACGACCACGCGTCCCAAAGTTTTTTGCTCGCTGCGAAGCGGCAACACGGCGCGCTCTTTTCGTTCCGCGAGAGCATCGAGCTCGCTGTCCGTGGCTTGCTCGGGCAATGAGCCGCCGCCAACGTCGGCCACACGGACGAAGGATCCGGCTTGTTTTTCCGACGTAAAATAGACTGCGACGGCCATCGCTCCGCACGATTCGGCGATGGCTTCGGCGGCGGCGCGCGCGAGCTCGCGACGTGGCGCACCTGCGGCGAGCTTCGCCACGCTTTGCATTTGACGAACGGTGCTGCGAACCAAATGGAGTTGGTGCTCGAGGTCGGCGACGCGCGACGCCGCTTCTTTTTTGGATCGCACCTCACTCATTGCGCGCATCACGGAATCGCCGGTCGCGGGAAGCGGAACAATTCCCGCGGCGCCGAGCGCCAAGCCCTCGAGCGCGTGCGTGAGCCGGTCGGGAGGCGCCATCACGTAGATCGAAACGTCGGGGCGCACCGCGAGCAGATGATGCACGAGCGCGAGACCGCCCGTTCCTGCGAGCGTCACGTCGATGAACGCGATCGCCGCGTCGCGACTCGATGCAATCGCGATCGCCTCGGAGAGGTCCATCACGAGCACCGCTGTGTCGCCACCTGCAAGCAGCGCGCGCTCGACGACACCGAGCACGTCTTTGTCACTCGATACGACGATGGCAGTGAGCTGAGGTCGAATCGTCACGGTATTTTTCCGGAAAATACGTGGCGTGCGGGGCCGCGCATCTTGCAGGCGCCCGAGTGCTCGACGGTGATCTCGAGCGTGCCGCCGGGCAAGTGGATTTTGGTTGGCGTTGCCCATTCGAGCAATCCTGTGTCGCATCCGACAGCTACGGTCGCGCACGCGCCGGTTCCGCAGGCGAGAGTGCGCCCGACACCGCGTTCCCAAACGACCAGATGAAGCTCCGTCGGCTTTCGGCGATCGAACAACGCGAAATTGACGTTGATTCCGTCGGGAAAATCCCGGTGTTTCTCGATGCGCGGTCCGAGGCGGTCGACACCGCGGTGAATCGGAATCGCTTCGTCGACGCTGCGGAAGATCACGGCGTGCGGATTGCCGGCGTCGCCGATGCGCACTTCGATTTCTTCGCCGTCCACCTCGACGATTTTTGGCCCGAGCGATTTCACGATGCCCATGTCGACCGCTACCAATGTCTCGTCGTCGGTTTTTTCGACGTTGCATTCGCGGAGCCCGGCGTCGGTTTCGTATACGCCGCTGCCGTTTCCGCGTGTGCGTGCGACGTGCAATGCGACGCAGCGCAAACCGTTGCCGCACATCTCGGGAATGGATCCGTCGGCATTCACGACGCGCATGCGTGCGACGTTTTTCGAATCACGCGGCGGGAGCACGAGCAGCACGCCATCAGCACCGACACCAAACCGGCGATCGCAGATCGCGCGTGCGGCATCGAGATCGATCGCGTCCTCGTTCGCCGCGTCGATCACGACGAAATCGTTCCCGAGCCCTTCGTACTTGTCGAATGCTACGCTCGCGGCCCTGATGAGTCGGCTCCGCTGGGTCACTTCTGGAGAATCGCACGGACCGCGTCTCGTGGCGATCTTGGAGGGTGTTCCGGCGGGGATGAATTTGGTCGCGGCCGACATCGACGGCGATCTTGCACGACGACAGCGCGGATACGGGCGCGGCGGTCGCATGAAAATCGAGCACGACCGCGTGGAGATCACGAGCGGCGTTCGCGGCGGCGTCACGCTCGGGTCGCCCATCGCGATGACGATCGAAAATCGCGATCACGCGAGCTGGAAGGGGCGCATGGGCGCCGACCCATTCGATGCCGTTCCGGAAGCGGTCACGCGCCCGCGTCCCGGCCACGCCGATCTCTCAGGCGGCCTCAAATACAACCGCAAAGATCTGCGCGATATTTTGGAACGAGCGAGCGCCCGTGAAACTGCAGCGCGCACGGCGGTCGGCGCCGTCGCAAAAAAATTACTCTCTTACGCGGGCATCGACGTCTTCGCACACGTGGTCGCGATCGGTGACGTCGAGGCCGAGCCGATCGCGGATTCGGCTGAAATCAAGGCACTTGCGCGTTCTTCCGATCTCGCGTGTGCCGACACCGCCGCCGAAGAGAAAATGAAAAAAGCGATCCACGAGGCCTCGCACGCCGGCGACACGCTCGGCGGAGTCTTCGAAGTGATCGCGACCGGCGTCATGCCAGGCCTCGGCAGTCACGTGCATTGGGATCGCAAGCTCGACGGTCGGCTCGCGCAAGCAGTGATGAGCATCCAAGCCATCAAGGCGGTTTCAATCGGCGACGGCGAGGCCGCTGCACGACGACGCGGATCCACCGTGCACGATCCGATTTTTTACGATGCGAAAAGTCACGCGTTCACGCGACCGACCAATCACGCGGGCGGCATCGAAGGCGGCATCACCAACGGCGAGCCCGTGACCGTGCGCGGATTCATGAAGCCGATCGCGACGTTGAAGAAGGCGTTGCCGAGCGTCGACGTGAACACGAAAGAGCCATTTTTGGCGGCTCACGAGCGCAGTGACATTTGCGCGGTCGCCGCTGCATCGATCGTCGGTGAAGCCATGGTCGCGATCACGCTCGCCGACGCGCTCATGGAAAAATTCGGCGGCGACTCACTGGCCGAGCTCGAACGAAACATCGCCGGTTACAAGAAGCAGCTCGAGAATTATTGATGAAGACCATCGTTTTGAGCGGCTTCATGGCCACCGGGAAGAGCACGGTTGCACGTGCGCTCGCCGCTCGCCTCGGCTTACCGCTCGTCGACACGGACGACGAGCTCGCGAAAGCGACAGGAAAAACGATCCCCGATTTGTGGAAGTCAGACGGCGAGGCGGCGTTTCGAGCACGTGAGGTGGAGCTCGTGCGCGCGCTTTTATCGACCGACACGCCGCGCGTGATTGCGTTCGGCGGTGGCACCGTCACGTCGCGAGAGGCGCGTCATCTAGCGCTCGACAAAGCCTTGGTCGTCACGTTGACCGCGCTCGCTGAAACATCGGTCGGGCGCGCAGGACCCTTGGAAAATAGGCCAAATCTCATTTCTGCAAACCCAGTCGCACGCGCGCAGGATCTGATCGACGTGCGGTCCAGCGTTTATTCGGAATGCCATCTCTCGCTGGCGACCGACGGCATCACGGTGGAGTCCCTCGTCGATGCCATCGTGCCTTTGGTGGACCGCAATCCGATCGCCATGCCGCTCGGCGCGCGTTCGTACGTGATTGATGTCGTGAACGACAGCCCAGCGACGCTGACCGATGCGATCGCGCGACTCGCCCCTTCTTCGCTCGTCATCGTCACCGATTCGCACGTCCAACGTGCGCGCGGAAAATCGCTCGAAGCCGCGCTGCATCCACTCGCGATTCCGATGGCGCACATCACGCTGGCGCCTGGTGAAGAGAATAAAAATTTGATCAACGTGAGCGCGATCTGGGACGCCGCGCTCGGCGCAAACGTCGATCGCGAAACGCTCGTCGTTGCATTCGGCGGAGGTGTGATCGGCGATATGGCTGGATTTGCGGCATCTGCGCTGCTTAGGGGCGTTCGCTTCGTCGGCGTGCCCACCACGTTGCTCGCGATGGTCGACGCTTCGGTGGGCGGCAAGACCGGCTTCGATCACTCGGCCGGAAAAAATTTGATCGGTGGATTTCATCAGCCGAGCGCGGTCGTCGCCGACGTCGCGCATCTCACCACGCTCTCGCCGCGTGACCGCGTTTCGGGCTTGGCCGAGGTC